>CAMDJU010000102.1 GCA_945900695.1 Bordetella parapertussis
ATGGCCAAGAGCACATTGCCGGGGCGGTGTATGCCGACCTCAACGAGCACCTGAGCGAATCCGACCCCGCCTATGCCGTCAATGGCGGGCGCCACCCCCTGCCCCAGCGCGAGGTGCTGGCCCAGTGGCTGCGCAGCGTGGGCCTGAACAACGACATGCAAGTCGTGGTCTATGACCGCCAAGGCGCCAACTACTGCGCCCGCCTGTGGTGGATGATCAAATGGTGCGGCCACGACGCTGTGGCCGTGCTCGATGGTGGCTTTCAGGCCTGGCAGCAGTCCGGCGGGGCCATCACCCGGGGCATTGAAACCCCCCGCCCCGAGGGCAACTTTGCCTTGTCAACGCCCTTAGCGAACTGGCGCAGCACCGCCGAGGTGGCCGAGCAATTGGGCCGCCCGCAACAAACCTTGATCGATGCCCGGGCCCCGGCGCGCTTTCGCGGCGAAACCGAACCACTGGACCCGGTGGCCGGTCACATCCCGGGTGCGCTGAACCGCCCGTTTGCGATGAACTTGGACGACAAAGGCTTCTTCAAAAGCCCCGAAGTCCTGCGCCAAGAGTTTGAACAACTCTTGAACGGCCGCGACCCCGCCAGCGTGGTCCACCACTGCGGCTCAGGCGTGAGCGCCCTGCCCAACCTGCTGGCCATGGCCATCGCCGGCCTGGGCACCAGCGCTTTGTACCCCGGCAGCTGGAGCGAGTGGTGCACCACGCCGGGACTGGCTTGCGCCAAGGGCTGAGGCTCAGGCCCCCGACACCACCCCCGCTTTGCCCAGCATGGCGTGCAAAAGTACATTGCAGCCGGCGGCGATGTGCTCGGGTGAGGCGTCTTCGATTTCGTTGTGGCTGATGCCGTCTTTGCAGGGGATGAAGATCATGCCGCTGGGGGCCAATCGGGCGGTGTAGACCGCATCGTGGCCCGCGCCTGAGACCACTGGCATGTGACTGTGGCCCAAATGTTGGGCGGCATCGGTGACGGCTTGCACGCATTCGGCGTGAAAGGCCTGGGCCGGGTAGCTCGAGACCAATTCAATGTGAATGCTTTGGCCGGTTTGTGCTTGCAAGCGCTGTGCCAAGGCCTTGACCTGATCGGCCATGGCGTCCACGCCCGCATCGGTGGGGTGGCGCAGGTCGATGCTGAACTTGACCCGCCCGGGGATGACATTGCGGCTGTTGGGGTGCACCTGCACCATGCCCACCGTGCCGCGCCCATCCGGCGCGAACTGCTGGGCCGCCGCCACCACCGCTTGCATCAAAGTGGTGGCCACTTGCAGGGCGTCGCGGCGCAAGGGCATGGGGGTGGGCCCGGCATGCGCCTCCATGCCCATCACCGTGCAATCAAACCAACGAATGCCCAACACACCGGTGACCACGCCAATCGTCACCCCTGCATCTTCGAGCACCGGCCCTTGTTCGATGTGGGTTTCAAAATACGCACCAATCGGGTGTTGACCGGGTACCTCGGTGCCCACGTAGCCAATGCGCTCCAACTCCTCGCGCACGGATTTGCCGTCCGTGTCGCGGGCTTGGTAGGCATGCTCCAGGGAGAAGGCGCCGGCAAACACGCCCGAGCCCATCATCACCGGTACAAAACGCGAGCCCTCTTCGTTGGTCCAAAAAGCCACCTCAATGGGCGCTTCGGTTTCGATGCCATGGTCGTTGAGGCAACGCACCACTTCCAAGCCAGCCAAGACCCCGTAATTGCCATCGAACTTGCCGCCGGTGGGTTGGGTGTCGATGTGGCTGCCGGTCATGATGGGGGGTAAATCGGGGTTGCGCCCCGGGCGGCGCATGAACACATTGCCAATTTGGTCCACGGTGACCGACATGCCCGCTTCGCGGCCCCATTGGGTGACCCGATCACGACCCTGGCGATCCAAGTCGCTCAGCGCCAAGCGGCACACACCGCCCTTGGCGGTGGCGCCAATTTGGGCCAAGTCCATCAAAGAGTCCCACAGGCGTTGGGCATTGATGCGCAAATCAGGCAAGGTATGTGGGGCCAGTTTCATGGGGCTGTTCTTTGCAAATGTCGATCACGGGTGCTTTAACCCATTGCGGAATGGATGCGCTCGGCCAAGCGCACCAAACTGCGGTCACTGCCCACCGGCCCGACCAATGAAAGCCCCAAGGGCGCGCCTTGGCGTTGGGCCAAGGGCAGGCTTAACTGCGGCAAGCCCGCCAAACCCGCACCGCACAGCATGCGGGTGGCGCGGTTGCGGTAATCGTTCAATTCGACTTCCGAGGAACTGATCAGCGGTGCTACATCGGGCATGGTGGGCATGAGCAACACGCCGTCGGTGCCCAAAATACCCCCGATGTGCGCGCGCCAGCGTTGGCGAAACACCTGGGCCGCCGCCACTTTTTGGTCGCTGAGTTCAGACGCCCACTGAAACCGTTCGGCCACACCCGGGCCCAGCACAGGCGCAAAGCGTTGGATGAAGCCACCATCCACATCCCAGGCCTCGCGCCCTTGGATGGCACGGAAGTGCCAAAACATGGTGTCAAAGTTGTCCAGCGCGATGTTCACCACGCGGGCTTTGCCCAGGCATGCTTCAATCTGCCCACGCACCGGCTTCAAGGCCTTGACCGCCGCAGGCGCGGCCAAACCCCAAATGTCGTTGGGCACCAGCAATCGCACGCTCTCGGGCAAGGCATGTGCATCCTCACCGAACAACACATCGGCCACCCGGGCAAAGGTGGGCACATCGCGGGTGAACCAACCGCAAGTGTCCAAACTGGGCGACAAAGCCAAGGTGTCGTCCAAGGGGATGCGGCCGTGGCTGGGGCGCATGCCGACCAAACCGCAGTGGTTGGCCGGTGCCCGCACCGAGCCACCCGTGTCCGAGCCCAGGGCAAAGTCGCACAGGCGGTTGGACACCGCCGAGGCCGAGCCCGATGACGAACCCCCGCTGATGCGCAAGGGGTCGGCGCCATTGATGGGCGAGCCAAAGTGGGCGTTTTGGCCATTCATGGAGTAGGCCAACTCGTCGGTGATGGTTTTGCCGACAAAGCGCGCCCCCGCGTTGAGCAGCGTTTGCACCACCGGGGCGGTGCGCTCTTGGATGCCCGAAAGCGCCAGCATGAAAGGCTGGCCACCACTGGTCGGGTAGCCTTTGACGTGGTAGAGGTCTTTCACCCCAAAACTCAAACCGGCCAAGGGCCCGGTGGGCGCGTTGGGCACTGGGGCCGTGGGGTAAGGCATGAAGGCGTGGGCGGTATCCCACAAGGCGTCAGTGTGGTGGTTCATGGTGGAGTGGCAGCAAAAAAATTAAATGGTCTGGGGCTCTAGGGCGCGCAAGCAACGCACGCTGTGGTCGTCGGCCAACCAGCTAACCTCCGGTTGCGTGGCTTCGCACGCGGGCTGGGCCAGCTTGCAGCGGCTGGCAAAAGCACAACCGGGGGGCAAAGCCGCCAAATCGGGCGGGGCACCGGCAATGGTCTCCAGCCGCTGGCCCTTGGCCAAGGCACCGTCGGCACGGCTTTGTAACAAGGCCTGGGTGTAAGGGTGGCGAGGTTGACGCAGCAGGGTGCGGGCGGGCCCCTCCTCCACAATGCGCCCGGCATACATCACCGCAATGCGGTCGGCCACTTCGACGGCGGCACCGATGTCGTGGGTGACAAACACCACCGCCAGGCCCAGGTCTTTTTGCAACTCGCGCAGCAACAGCAAAATTTGAATTTGCACCGTGGCGTCCAGCGCCGTGGTGGGCTCATCAGCCAGCAACAATTGGGGCTTGCACGCCAAGGCCAAGGCGATCATGGCGCGCTGGCGCATGCCACCCGACATTTCATGCGGATAGGCTTGCAGCCGCCGCTCGGGGCTGGGGATGCGCACCCGCTCAAACAAGGCCAAGGCGCGCTGCTGGGCCTCTTGGGCTGTGACGTTTTCGTGGCGGCGAATGGTCTCGGTGATTTGCTGGCCCAGGCTGTACACCGGGTCCAAGGCGAGCAACGGCTCTTGAAAAATCATTGACGCCACGCGGCCCCGGTAGCGGCTGAGTTCGCCGGACGAAAGCTTCAACACGGGTTGGTCGCCCACGCGAATGTCACCTGTGATGCGAGTGGTTTTTTCGGCATGCAAGCGCAAGAGGCTGCGAAGGGTGACGCTTTTGCCCGACCCCGACTCGCCAATCAAAGCCACGACCTCGCCACGCTGCACCCGCAAATCCACGCCGCTCACCGCATGCACGGGTTTTTTACCGCCGGTAAAAGTCACATGGAGTTGCTTGATCTCCAAAAAACAATCGCTGACGGGGGCTGTGCTCATGCCACCTCCTGTGGGGCTGGGGCAGACGAAGCCGGAGCCAGGCCGTGGGCGCTGCCCGCCACATGCATCCAACACGCCACCTGCTGGCCATGGACGCTGTCGGCGAGCACCGGCATGCTTTGGCTGCACACGGCTTGGGCATGGACACAGCGCGGGTGAAAACGGCAGCCCGAGGGCGGGTTGATCGGGTTGGGCGGGTCGCCAGCCAAAGGCGGTTTTTCGGTGCGCTGGTCCGGATCCAAGGTGGGGATGGACGACAGCAAAGCTTGGGTGTAAGGATGAGCCGGATGCTTGAACAGGGTTTCGCTGTCGCCAATCTCCACCACTTGGCCCAGATACATCACCAACACCCGGTCGCTCATGAAGCGCACCACGTTCAGGTCATGGCTGATGAACACATAGGTCAGGCCAAAGTCATCTTTCAAATCCAGCAACAAATTGAGCACCTGGGCCTCGACCGACTTGTCCAAGGCCGACACCGCCTCGTCCAAGATGATCAAGCGCGATTGCAAAGCCAAAGCGCGGGCGATGTTGACCCGCTGGCGTTGACCACCCGAGAGTTCGTGCGGATAGCGCTCGGCAAAGCGCTCGGGGGCCAAGCCCACCCGGGCCAGCAAGTCGCGCGCGCGGGCCACCGCCTCGCGCTGAGACACGCCATGCACCGTGGGTGCAAAAGCAATCGAGTCCTCAATGGTCAGGCGTGGGTTCAACGACGCATAGCTGTCTTGGAACACCATTTGGGTTTGCCGCCGGTAGGCCTTCAAAGGCAAAGATGATCCGCCCACGGTTTGGCCATCAAACACCAACTCGCCCCGGTCTTGGGTGATCAATTGCATGAGCAAGCGCGCGGTGGTGGATTTGCCGCAACCGGACTCGCCCACCACACCCAGGGTCTCGCCTTTGAAGACATCAAAGTCCACCCCGTCAACGGCACGCACCACGCCACCGCCCTTGCCAAACACGTCTTTTTTCAGCGGAAAGTGTTTGACCAAGCCGCGCACGCTGAGCATGGGCTGGGCGGGGCCGCCCACATCAATCGGGGTCAGGGGCATGGCGCGCTCACTGTTTGATCTCCATGGCCGAGCGCAAACCGTCGGCCAACAAATTAAAGGTGATGGAGGTGATGAAAATCATGGCGCCTGGCAAGGCCGCGATCCACGGCTGGGTGTAAATGGCGGTGCGCAAGGTGTTGAGCATCAGGCCCCACTCGGGCTCGGGCGGCTTCACGCCCAGGCCCAAAAAGCTCAGGCCCGAGGCCAAAATCATGCACACCGCGATCAAGCTGGTGGCGTACACAAACACCGGCCCGAGCACATTGCCCAACACATGCACGCGCACGATGGTGAAGGCACCCGCCCCCGACGCGCGGGCGGCATCGACAAAATCGCGCCCGCGAATTTGTGTGGTCACGCTCTCGGCCACCCGGGCAATCGGCGGGATGAACACAATGGTCAATGAGATCAGCGAATTGGTGATGCCAGCCCCCAAGGCGCCCGACAAGGCAATGGCCAACAACACCGACGGAAACGCATAAAACACATCGATGGTGCGCATCATCACGCTGTTGACCCAGCCACCGGTGTAGCCAGCTGTGATGCCAATCACCGAGCCAATGACAAACGCACAGATCACCGGCGTGATGCCCATAAACAAGGACAAGCGGGTGCCCACGATCAAGCGGGTCAGCATGTCGCGCCCCAACTCATCGGTGCCCAGCGGGTGTCCGGCAAACCCAATGGGTTTGAGGCGCTTGAGCATGGACGATTGGTACGGGTCCAGCGGCGCCAACCAGGGCCCAAAAATGGCCAGCACCAGCAACACCAAAACGACCAAGGCCGCTGCCACGGCCACCCTGTCTTGCAGGAAACGCCGGCCCACGGTTTGCCAGTAACCCGCCGAGCGCTGCATGACCGGCTCAGGCACCTTGCGGGGATCTACGGTGATGTGCATCATGAATCTGGTCTTGGTTTCAGCTGCGCGAAATGCGCGGATCGAGCAGGGTTTGAACCACATCCACGATCAGGTTCAAGACCACGAAAAACATGGCCAAGACCAAAATGGTGCCTTGCAACAAAGGCAGGTCGCGCTGAAAAATGGCGGCGTTCAACAAAAAGCCAGTGCCGGGCCACGAAAAAACGGTCTCGATCAAGATCGATCCGCCCAGCAAATAACCCAACTGCAAACCCATCACCGCCAAAGCGGTGGGCGCAGCGTTTTTCACCACATGCTTGAAGACGCCCACATCGGTCAAACCTTTGGCGCGCAAACCCACAATGAACTCTTGTGCCAAGATATCGGCCACCAAGGCGCGCACCGTGCGCGAGATGATGCCCATGGGAATCACGCTCATGGTGATGGCGGGCAGCAGCATGTGTTTAAAGTGCTCCCAGTCCCAGGCCCAGTCGCCCGAGCCTCCAGGGCCCGCCCCACCGGGGGGCAACCACATCAAGATGGATGAAAAAACAATCACCAGCACCATGCCCAACCAGTAGTGGGGCACGCTGACACCCAGCACCGAGGTCAAAGAGGCCAATTTATCCAGCCAAGAGTTTTGAAAATACCCGGCCACAAAACCAAACAAGCAACCCAGCACAAAGCCAATCAAGGTGGCCAACATGGCCAAACGCAAGGTGTTGCCCACGGCTTTCATGACCTCGCTGTAAACCGGTCGGTTGCTGGCGATCGAGGTGCCCAAATCACCCTGCAAGGCGCGCCACACCCACGACACAAACTGCTCGGGGTAAGAGCGGTTGAATCCGTAAAGTTCTTTTAACTTGGCTTGCAATTCAGCCGAAGCGTCGGGGGGCAGGATGGACACCAAGGGGTCGCCCGGCGCCAGATGCACCAAGGCAAAACACACCAGCGCCACACCCAACATGATGGGCAAGGTGTAGACCAAGCGCCGCCACAAAAAACCAAGCATCCCATTGCTCCCTGTCGGGCCCGCCTCAGGGCATCACCAAGGCCCTCAAGCGATCAAACAAAACAGCCGGTGCAGGCACCTGCCCACACCGGCTGACCCAGACATCAATTGATCGAAATGGGGGCCAAATCGATAAACCAGCTGCGTGGCTGCACCAAGCCCTTGATCTTGCTGCTGACGGCGCGGGGGCCGACATCGTGGGCAATCCACACGAAGGGCGCCTCTTCCACAATGCGCGCATGCAGCTTGGACAAGGCCACATCGCGTTTTTTGTCGTCAAACTGGGTGCGCGCCTCGCCAATCAGTTTGTCAAACTCTGGGTTGCCAAAATAGCCCCAGTTGTTGGACACCGGCGGGAAGGTACCGGTGCTGGTGAAGCGCACCATGCCAAAGAAGGGATCCATCGCGGCATAGCTCACATTGATGGCGTTGGCGCCGTTGGCCGATGGGTCCTTGGCTCCCTTGCGCCAATTGGTGAACAAGGTGTTCCATTCGATCACGTCAAATTCGACGTCAAAGAAGCACTGCTTGAGCGACTGCTGCACAAACTCGTTCATCGGCAAGGGCTGCATTTGGCCTGAGCCCGAGGCAGAGATTTGCACCTTGACCTTGAGCGGCTTGGCCGCGCTGTGGCCGGCTTGGGTCATCAAAGTTTTGGCCGCATTCACGTCGTATTTGATGTCGAACTTGGGGTTGCCCCACCAGGGGTGGCCCGGGGGCACGGTGCCTTTGGGCACGGCCATCATGCCACCCAGCAAGGTCTTGATGCCTTCGCGGTCCACACACAAGTTGGCGGCTTGACGCACCCGCTTGTCCAACCAGGGTGAGCCTTCGGCAAACGACAACTGCCAAGGCCACACATGGGGCTGGGCATTGCTTTCAATCTTGAAGCCGCGCTGGGTGATTTGCGCCATGGCGTCGGGCGCTGGGGCCTCGATCCAATCCACCTGGCCACCGAGCAATGCGGCGGTGCGGGCGTTGGCCTCGGGCATGGGCAGCATCACGATGCGGTCAAGTTTGGGCACACGCTTGGCGTCCCAATAGGTTTTGTTGGCCACCACCTCCAAGCGCTCACGCGGCACAAAGCGCGCCATCTTGAACGGGCCTGAACCAGACGCATCAGCGGCAAACGCTGTCCACGCGGCTTTGGACTTGTCTGCCGGGGTGTCGCCGGCGGCAGCGTCAAACTTTTTCTTCCAATGGGCGGGTGAGGCCATGAACAAATTGGTCAGGTTCAGGGGCAAAAAGGCATCGGGTTCGCTGGTGGTGAGCTCCACCGTCAACTCGTCGACCTTGCGCGCGCTGCGCAGGGTGGGCATGCGAGATGCGGTCACACCCACCTGGCTGGCATCGAAATGCACCGCGTCTTTGTCCAACACTTTTTGCACGTTCCAGACAATCGCGTCGGCGTTGACTGCAGAACCGTCATGGAACTTGACGCCGGGGCGCAGTTTGAAGGTCCACTTGGTTTTGTCGCTGGCATTCACCGCCCAAGAGGTGGCCAAACCGGGAATCAGCACGCTGGGGGCATTGGCCTTGGACAAGTCCCATTGCGTCAGCGCGTCATACATAGGGATGCCGGTGAAGCGGTTGCCCTCAAAACCTTGGTCGGGCTGACCCAAGGTGCGGGGGATATCGGCGGCGGTCATGGCAATGCGCAAGACTTTTTCTTGCGCTTGCACGGCCAAGGACATGGCGCTCAGACCCAAGCCAACGGCCAGAGTCATGGCCGAAGGCGCAGAGGCGCTAAAAATGGGGAAGCTGAACCGTTTCATTGAGACTCCATTGGTAAAAATAAAAAATTGAGCAACAAACCTGTACGGATCAAACCGCGCAACTCGCCAGCGGCATGCCCAAACACTTGTCCACCTCACGGTATGCAATCAATATGCCACCGATAAAACCAAAAGGCGCACCAATACTAGGCAATCTGAATATAAAGACGCACCAACACAGATCAAAACATGAACAATAATAGGGTTTTATGCACCAAATTGGTTC
>CAMDJU010000103.1 GCA_945900695.1 Bordetella parapertussis
GCCATTTTGAATGCAATAGACGAGGCACCAGTTAAATTGGACACGCTACCGACAAGCCCTCGCAGCAGTCTGCTATGCCAATTAACCCAATGCCAAACGCAAAATGAAAGCAAAAAGCATTCTAACTAAAGTTCATTCAATTCCATTGCAGTGGTGCCACACCAATCTTGAATCAAAGAAAGCCACTGTTCCGATTATGATTAATACACTCAGTTTAATTTGGACACTTAATCAGATATCGGAACATTACTAAATTCAAAAAACAAGTAGGCTGGGATGCTGTTGATATAAACAAGAACATAAAAAGATATCCAGCAAGTGGCAAATTAATTTGGTGGCCTGGGGCGGAATCGAACCACCGACACAAGGATTTTCAATCCTCTGCTCTACCGACTGAGCTACCGGGCCAATCAGCAAATTGTAGCACCATCGTTTCGCGAGAGCCTCACCTGTAAAAGACCATGAGGCCCGAAAATGACCAGGCCCGCCATCCCATGAAGCACCGTTCTGCCAAGAACAAATCCAGCGCTTTGTCTATCGCAAACGCTAACAGCAGCAATTGACACAGGCCTGTCTGATCAGATAATTCAGTGATGCGAATCACCTCTTTTTATGCGATCTCAGTTGAGAAAACCGCGCTCATGCTGGTAGGCTCATTGGTTTACATGTTGACCCATTTGGCCAACCTTTGGGTGTTTGAGTTTTGGGAAGTCACGCCCAATATTTCTTGGGTCTATTTGCCCTCTTTTCTGCGATTGGCCAACTTGTTGATCCTGGGCCCCCTGTGGGGGACTTGCGCCACGGCCCTGGGTTGTGCCGAATTGATCTTCTTGTCCAACCAAGTCTTCAATGGCTTGGCTTGGTTGAATGTGTTGGCCTCATGCAGCAGTGCTGTGGCCGCCTACGGCCTATTGCAATTGATCACCCGTCGGCCTGTTGCATTGAACCAACTGAAAGAATTGCTTTTGCTGGCGGGTGTGTACACCTTGATCAATCCCAGCTTGCATTTCATTTTTTGGCATGTGATCCAAGCCTATACAGAGACTTCAATACACCACTTCGTGGCCATGGCTGTGGGGGACTTGGCTGGCGCTGTACTGGGGTCTGTGTTCTTTGTGTGGGTGGTCCGCCACACGGGTCTCGCCCAATGGGTAGCTGGCCGGGTTCACGCAAAAACAGATCAATAAGCCTCAGGCACCTTGGCAAAGACCGCTGTCACTCAAGGACTCCCGCGCTTGCTGCGCGAGAGGTCAACGCCCAGTTGCTTGAGCTTGCGATAAAGATGGGTTCTCTCCAAACCTGTCTTTTCGGCCACCCGGGTCATGGATCCATTCTCCTGGGCCAGGTGGAATTCGAAATAGGCTTTTTCAAATGCATCTCTCGCCTCGCGCAGGGGGACATCCAAGTCAAAGCTTTGATGGTTCGCAGGCAAGGCCATGGCGGTCAAGGTCTCTGCTGCCACCAAATGGGGCGACGTGACCGATGCCAACATGATCGGTGAGGGATTGACACGCTGAGGGGCGGCATGTGCAGTGGCAGATTTTCGAGCCAAGGCCCCTTCAACCGCTTTGAGCAACTTTTGCAAGGTGATGGGTTTTTCCAAAAAAGCCTGCGCACCAATTCGCGTGGCCTCCACCGCTGTATCAATCGTGGCATGCCCACTCATCATCACCACAGGCATATTGAGCAAGCCGGCCGTCGACCACTCTTTGAGCAAAGTCACGCCGTCGGTATCGGGCATCCAGATGTCGAGCAAAACCAAATCGGGGCGACTGTTTTGCCGTGCCGCACGGGCTTGGGCAGCATTTTCAGCCAACTCCACCTGGTGCCCCTCGTCATTGAGGATTTCGAAGAGCAGTTCGCGAATGCCCAGTTCGTCGTCCACCACCAAAATATTTGCCATATTGCCTGCTAGATTATGTGCTGATGCGGGGTTTCAGTTTCGAATGATAGCGATACTTGGGCGCCTTGGACCACACCATCGATATCGCGGTTTCTGAGGTCAATGCGTGCGCCGTGCTCGTCAGCAATTTTTTTGACCACGGCCAAGCCCAAACCCGTGCCACGCGGCTTGGTGGTGATGTAGGGCTCGAAAGCACGCTGCAATATGTGCTCTGGAAATCCGCTGCCATGGTCGAGCACCGTCAAACGAACGCGCCCTGATGTTTCCACCCATTGGGTGCGCAACATCACCCCCAAGTGGGCGCGTTCTGGCGGCGTGGCATCTTGAGCGTTTTGCAATAGGTTGTGAATGACTTGCCTCAGCTGCAAAGCGTCACCCATCACCCGAGGACAGTTATCGTCCAACTCTGTGTGAACCGGCACGGTGGCTGTTTCTTCACCATACAAGCTCAGCACCTCGAGCACCAGCGCATTGAAGTCCACCGGCTTGAGGTCTGCCACTGGCAAGCGCGCATAGTCACGGAATTCGTTGACCAATCGCTTCATGGCGTCCACTTGGTCCACGATGGTTTTGATCGACTTGACCAAGATGGCCTGCTCGCCATCGGGCAACTTGCCGGAGAGCTTCATCTCCAACCGCTCAGCCGACAGCTGGATGGGGGTCAAAGGGTTTTTGATTTCATGCGCCAAGCGACGCGCCACATCGCCCCAAGCTTGGGCGCGCTGGGCAGACACAATTTCAGAGATGTCGTCAAACACCAACAATCGGGCATGGTTGGGCAATACGGCCCCGCGCGCGACCAAGGTCACACCGTTATGGCCCGCACTTGGCCCTTGGCTGGGCGTGGCCGCTGCGGCAGAGGCCAGTTCAAAAGACTGCTGCCAATGGTCCAAGCCATGTTGACTTCGCTCGCCCACAAAACCAGCAAACTCATGATCCACCTGTTCGGCCAAGCCTTGAAGGCCCGGGGCAGAACCCAGTGGCTTTCCCTCAAAGGCGGCCAAGGGCACGCGCAAAATGCGCGTCGCCCCGGGGTTGGAAGAAATGACCAAGCCCGCCTCATCCATCACAATCACACCGGCGCTCATGTTGTCCAAGATGGTTTGCAAGTTGGCACGCGCCAAGTCCACCTGAGCCATGCTTTCACCCAAGGCATTGCGTGCTTGTGCCAATTGCGCCGTCATTTGGGCAAACGATCGGGTCAGGTCACTGAGTTCGTCACGGCTCTCAAACACCGCTTTGGGGCTGAGATCGCCAGCGGCCACATCGCGCACACCTTGGGCCAGCAAAAGCAATGGACGCGCCAATTGGTTGCCTAAGAGAACGGCCAACAAAACGGCACCAAAGACCGCCAAGAACAAGGTCAAGGTCAAGGTTCCGATGTACATCCGGCGCAGGCCCTGCCGCGCCAAAGCACGCTCTTGGTATTCGCGGTAGGCCAACTCAACCGCCAAGGCGTTGGCGACCAAATTGGGCGGCAAGGTTTGGGTCACCTGCAAAATTCGATTTTCCTCCAGCAGGCCCAAGCCAGGTGCCGCCACGATGGCCAACACCTTTACCCGCGCTCGCTGGCTTTTGCCAGCCACGCCTTCCTCTAATCCCTCCAATTGCGAGATCACCCCTTGGCTGCGCAATTGCCGCAACTGCGCGCTGGCGGGGCGCTCGGGATTGAGCTGAAACAAGGAGGCCCCTGCACTGGCCAGCGGCTGACCAGAGGGACTCCACAAAATGATGTCATCGGCACCCAATTGGTCGCGCAAGCGCTCCAAAGCCAAACCAGCACTGGCGCTGGGGATGTCGCTGATTTGCCCAGCCGCCACGCGTGCTTTGCTGCTCAGGTCACTGGCCAAGGTGTCCAAGCTGGTGCGCCCCAGGTTGAGGCCCGCCTCCAGCGCGCCTTCCACCTGCACATCAAACCAACTCTCAATCGAGCGCGAGACAAATTGGTAAGACACGCCGTAGATCAAAAGCCCTGGTAGCATGCCCACCAAAGCGAAGATCATGGCCAATTTGGCCAACAAGCGGGATCCAAATTTGCCGCGCCGCCAACGCATCACCAAACGCGAAAAGGTCCAGCCAATGACCACCAACAACACGGCGGCCACCCCTGCGTTGAGCCACAACAGTGCATCGTAATTGCGCTCGTACAAGGCTTGCTTGTCAGCGGCCAGGGTCAGCAAGAAAAGCAAGACCAGGCCCAAGCCCAAAACCACAGCAACGCCCACAGCCCACAGCCACCGCCAAGGTGACTTCCGGCGGCCAGATGTGTCTTTCATCGGGCAGCTTCAGTGGCCAGACGGATGCTCTTGGTGACTGCCAACTCCCAATCAGACTGACCGGCCGCGCCCATCTGCAAGGGGCGGGGCAATTGGCTCAGATCCAAATAAAAGGCAAATTCCAAGCGATGCCCAGCGCCCGTTTCGATTTGTGCCGCATCGGCGAACTTCCACCGATTGAGTCGCCGCAAATTGGCCATGACCTCTTCCAAGCTGTCATAGGCTTGCATGAGCGAAACACCGAGGCCATTTTGCACAATCGGTTGCGAAGCCACCTGCATGCGCCAGCGGCGCGTCAGCGGCTGGTAACTGATGCGGATGTGGCGTTGCGCAGCAGACACCAATTTGTCTGACCAATACCAGCGGTCACGGTAAACCTTGGCATCCACCACAAAGTAAACCGGTATGCCTTTGAGCAAAGCTTCTTGAACCGTGTTGGACAGCTCTAAATCGAATTGCGCCGATATTTGATAAACGTCTTCGTTGCGCTCTGTTTCAAAACTGGCCATGGCCACTTGATTCTGAGCCCATGCCGGGCAAGCGCAAACCACCCAAGCCAACACGGCCATCCCAGCGTGAAGCCAAGTTCGCATGCCAACGGCAATGCGCTGAAATTCAGCCCAAAGGTTTTTGCAGCAATGCGTAAAAAAAGCCATCGTGGTCACAGGGCAGATTGTCTGCGACAGCGCCGCTGTCCAAGCGATTTTGGGGCAATAGATGTCCCACACAGGGCAAAGACAGTGCTTGTGTGTTGTGCTGAAGAAACGCTTTGATCTGCCCCTCGCCCTCGGCCTTAAACACCGAGCAGGTGCAATACAGCATCACCCCGCCCGGTTTGAGCAGCGGCCACAGGGCCGCCATTAACCGTTGCTGCAAACGTGCCAACTGCGGCACGTCGCTGGCGCGGCGCAGCCAAGGCACATCAGGGTGGCGCCGAACAATGCCTGATGCGGTGCAGGGTGCGTCCAGCAAGATGCCGTCAAAAAGCTGCCCGTCCCACCAGGCATCGCTGTCTGCTGCATCGCCCACGCTCACTTGTGCATGAAGTCCTAGCCGCTCTAAATTGCCAACGATGCGCTCGCATCGGGCCGGGTCCACATCCAGCGCCACGACTTGCGCGTCAGACAACTCCAACAAATGCGCCGTTTTACCGCCCGGTGCCGCACAAGCGTCGAGAATACGCGTTTGCGCACCGTGACCCGGTAAAGCCTGCAGCAGCAGGCTGGCCGCCATTTGGGCCCCCGCATCCTGAACTGAACACAGCCCCTCGGAAAAGCCAGGAATGCGCTCCACGGGCATGGCCTGCGCCAAGATCAACCCATCGACACCCACTTCTTGCGAAATCAAGCCTTGTGCCAACCATTGCGCGGCCAACTCTGACCGCTGTATGCGGCGCTGGTTGACGCGCATCACCATGGGCGCGGCCATTTGGCCGGCGCGCAGCACCTGAGCCCAGTGGTGCGGGTGGTCGCGCTGCAATTGCGCCACCCACCATGCGGGGTGGTTCCACCGGGCTTGCAGGTCGGTGTCTGTGGCAGCGACCAAAGCTTCGCGCTCGCGCAAAAATCGGCGCAAGCAAGCGTTGACAAAAGTCGCCTGCGCATTCATCTTGGGGCTGTTTTTGGCGGCCTCTACGGCTTGATTGACCAAGGTGAATGGCTCATAGGGTGACTGCTCCGGCGCCCAACACAAGGCCAAAGCCACACACAACAAGCTGTCCACCTCAGGCGGTGGCGAGCGCTGGGCCAAGACCGCTCGCAAAGCATGCGCACGCCCCCAATGGCGCAATGTGGCAAACAACAATGACTGCACCCCTGGGCGCAATGGGTTGGCCACGCGCAACAGTGCAGCGTTGGCCGATTCACCTTTGGCCACAGCAGCCAAGGCCCCAGCCGTGGCCAGCAATTGCTGCCACAAGGGCGGTGCCAGTACAAGGCTCGAAACCGTCACAGTGAACTGGCCGAGCGAAACGAGAACAAACGCGCCAGCAACAAAGCAGGAAACTGCGCGATGGCTGCGTTGTAATGGGTCACCGCGTGGTTGTACCGGTCCATATCGGGCTGTATCAACACATCCAGTTCGGTCCAGCGCGATTGCAACTCTGGCGCCACTGTGATGTAGTACACATCCGGGTGGTTGATCGACTGCCAGGCTTGTGACAGCTCTAGCTTGCTTTCACGCAAAGCGCGCGCTGCTGTGTGGGAAAACAGCAGGTCTTGCCAATGGGCCATGGCAATGGCTGTTTTGCGCGCAGCTGTTTGCAACCGTGTCCAGTGGGCCGCGCCCAGCTCCGGAGCGATAGAAGACTGCCAACCAAAAGGTGCCGATGCAGCAGCCGTGACCGCCAATTCCACCAGCTCTTCATAGCGCGTCAAATAGCTGTCAATCACGGCCAGGTTTTGCCCAATGGCTGCGCGCAAGCGTACCAGGCGGTTGTATGCACCCAGGCCCCAAAAGACCAGCAAGGCCAAACACACCAGGACCCACCACGAAATGATCATGGCCGAGTCCGCCTAAAACGACAAAGGCCCACTGGGGGCCTTTGTGTTTTTAAGCAGGTCCAGCGGCATCGTGGCCACTGGCGTCCACCGCCTCATCGTCATGCTCACCCGATCCGGCTGTGGCCTCGGCCAACTCAGCCGCCTCGGCGTCGGCAATCGCACGCCGCTCGGCTTCGTCCATGGCATCCTTGACCTTGCGGGCTTGGTGATAAGCCATGCCAGTGCCTGCAGGAATGAGGCGACCGACGATGACGTTTTCTTTCAAGCCACGCAATTCGTCGCGCTTGCCCATGATGGCCGCCTCGGTGAGCACCCGGGTGGTTTCCTGGAAGGAAGCTGCCGAGATGAACGAGTCGGTTGACAAAGAGGCTTTGGTGATACCCAGCAACAAATTGGTGTAGGTTGCGGGCAATTTCCCTTCGACCTGCAAAGCTTCATTGGTATTGAGCATCTCAGAACGCTCCACTTGCTCGCCGCCAATGTAACCTGAGTCGCCCGCGTTATCGACCACCACACGGCGCAACATCTGGCGAACGATGACTTCAATGTGCTTGTCGTTGATCTTCACGCCTTGCAAACGGTAAACGTCTTGCACTTCATCGACGATGTAGCGGGCCAACTCTTCAATGCCCAGCAAGCGCAAGATGTCTTGGGGATCGGCCGGGCCGTCCACAATGTTCTCGCCTTTGTTCACCACTTGGCCTTCGTGAACCAAGATGTTTTTCTCTTTGGGAACCAGCTCTTCCCACACGGTGCCCTCTGGGTCGGTGATTTGCAAGCGCATCTTGCCTTTGGTCTCCTTGCCAAAAGACACGGTACCGGTCATCTCCGCCAAAATGCCCTTGTCTTTGGGCGAACGGGCTTCGAACAACTCGGCCACACGGGGCAAACCGCCGGTGATGTCACGCGTTTTCTGTCCTTCAACAGGAATGCGCGCCAACACCTCACCGGGGCCCACATCTTGGCCATCGCGCACTTGAATCAAGGCGCCGACTTGGAAACCAATGGTCACCGAGTGATCAGTACCAGGGATTTTGACTTCCTTGCCAGCCGCATCGATCAACTTGACCTGCGGGCGCACCACCTTGGTGGAGCCGCGGCGCTTGGGATCGATCACCACCAAGGTTGACAAGCCGGTCACTTCGTCGAGCTGCTTGGCCACCGTGAGGCCTTCTTCCACATTTTCAAAGCGCACCTGACCTGCAAACTCAGTGATGACGGGCCGTGTCAACGGGTCCCAGTTGGCCAACACCAAACCAGCCTTGATGCTCTGATCGGCCTTGATGGCCAAGATCGCACCATAAGGCACTTTGTGGCGCTCGCGCTCGCGACCAATCTCGTCATGGATGATGATTTCACCTGAACGCGAAATCACCACCAACTCACCTTTGCTGTTGGTCACATAGCGCATGGTTGGATTGAAACCAATCACACCACTGGATTTGGCTTCGACATTGGAGGCCACCGCCGCCCGTGATGCGGCACCACCGATGTGGAAGGTGCGCATGGTCAACTGGGTACCCGGTTCGCCAATGGATTGGGCCGCAATCACGCCCACTGCTTCGCCAATGTTGACTTCACCACCCCGACCCAGGTCGCGGCCATAGCATTTGGCGCACAGACCAAAGCGGGTTTCACAGGTCAGCGCGGTCCGCACCTTGACCTCGTCCACACCAGCGGCCTCGAGCATATCCAACGCATCTTCGTCCAGCATTTCGCCAGACTTGAACAACACGCTTTGATTCTCAGGGTGCATCACGTCATCGGTGGTGGTGCGGCCCAAAATACGGTCGCGCAGCGACTCGATGACCTCACCACCTTCGACGATGGCGCGCATCAATTGGCCGTTTGACGTGCCGCAATCGGGCACAGTGACCACCAGGTCTTGGGTCACATCGACCAAGCGACGGGTCAGATAGCCTGAGTTGGCGGTTTTCAACGCCGTGTCAGCCAAGCCTTTGCGTGCGCCGTGGGTGGAGATGAAGTACTGAAGCACGTTCAGGCCTTCGCGGAAGTTGGCGGTGATGGGCGTCTCAATGATGGAGCCATCTGGCTTGGCCATCAAACCGCGCATACCGGCCAACTGGCGAATTTGCGCTGCTGAGCCACGCGCACCCGAGTCGGCCATCATGTAAATGGAGTTGAAAGACTCTTGCTCCACCTCATTGCCATGGCGGTCGATGGTTTTTTCTTTGCGCAATTGGTCCATCATGACCTTTGACACGTGGTCGCCAGCCTTGCCCCAAATGTCCACCACTTTGTTGTAGCGTTCACCAACCGTCACCAAACCGGACACATATTGTTGTTCGATCTCTTTGACTTCTTTTTCTGCGCTTTCAATGATGGCGTGCTTTTCATGCGGCACCAACATGTCATCAATGGCGATGGAGATACCGGCACGGGTGGCCAAACGGAAACCGTTTTGCAGCAATTTGTCGGCAAAT
>CAMDJU010000104.1 GCA_945900695.1 Bordetella parapertussis
CGCCACCCCACGCTGGGTTGCGATGTGGTGGTGGGCGCGGGGGCCAAGGTGTTGGGTGGCTTCACGGTGGGAGATGGCGCGCGCATTGGATCCAATGCGGTGGTGACCAAGCCAGTGCCCGCGGGCGCCACGGCGGTGGGCAACCCAGCACGCATCATCTTGGCCGATGCCAAGGCTGACAACCAGCGCGAGGCCGCGGCACAGCGCATGGGTTTCTCGGCATACGGCGTGACGGCATCTGACGACCCGATCAGTGTGGCCCTGCGCGGTCTGATCGACACCTGTGCCCGTCAGGAGCAACAAATTTTGCAATTGAGCCTGGCCATTGAGCAGTTGGGCGCCGGGCACCAACCCGATGCTCAACCCCTGGCGTCAAACCCCGCTTGTCTCAGTGAGTCTGAAAAGCTCAACCGCCTGATCGAATGAAGACCCTCAAAATCCACCCGGCGAGCATGACGCTCCTGTGGGAGAAGCGGGGGTGCTGGGGTGGTGAATTGGAATACACCATTGAGCAATTTGGCTTGATGATGCCGCTGTTCAAGACCCCACTGACCATCACACCGCCCAGCACCGAAGAGGGCAAGTGGTACTTGAACGCCGAAGACCGCAACGCCCTGAACCTGGACAATTTTTCAACTTTCTCAGACGCCTTGCTTTACCACTTGGTGCAAGACGCCAAATTACTGTCATGGAATACCCACGAAGAACAGGCCGGTGAGCCCTTGATCTTGCACTTTGGAGAGGTGTATTTTGAGTTTTGAGGGTGTGCTTGGGCAGGTGGTCTGTTTAGGGCTTGCACCTAGGCCCATCAAGGGCGTGGGCGTTGTGCCGCCTTGGGCCTGAAAGCTGCGCACACCGCGTCGTTGGTTTCCATGTAAGCCCCTCCGATCAAATCCACGCAATAAGGTACGGCCGCAAAAATCCCATGCACCAAGGGTTGGCCTTGCGCATCCTTGAGGCCCTCCAAAGTTTCGGCAATCGATTTGGGTTGACCGGGCAGGTTGATGATCAGGCTTTGACCTCGGATCACGGCGACTTGGCGCGACAAAATGGCCGTGGGCACAAAGCGCAGGCTGATTTGGCGCATTTGCTCCCCAAACCCAGGCATTTCTTTGTCCGCCACGGCCATTGTGGCCTCGGGCGTGACGTCGCGTTTGGCCGGTCCCGTGCCGCCCGTGGTCAGCACCAAGTCACATCCCAGGTCAACCAACTCAATGAGCGTTCGGCTGATCAGCGTTTGCTCATCGGCGATCAGGCGGGGCTCCCAATCGATGGGGTTGCGCAAAGCACGGCCCAGCCAATCGCGCAAGGCGGGCAGGCCTTTGTCTTCGTACACACCGCTGGAGGCGCGGTCGCTGATGGAGACGATGCCAATGCGTACACGCTCCAAGGCGGGCGAGGGGGCTGGGGTATCAGGCATGGCTGGTGTTGAGCTGGGATTTGATGAGGAGAAACAGTTCGCGAAAGGCCCGGCCTTGGCGCGGCGCCAGGCCTTGGGATACGGTTTTGGCGTCGCTCAGGTGGTCTTTGCGCGCTTGGCGCACCAGGGCACGCAATTGTTGGATATCGGTATCAGGGTGTTGGGTGACCCACTCATCCAGTGCCGCATCGTTGTCGATCAAGCGCAGCCGCCATTGCTCGCTCAGGTGCAGGGACAGGGTTTCGCTGGCACTGCCGCTGTGCTGCTCAAACAAGGCATCTCGAATGGCTTGCAAGGCCTCCTCGGGTAACTTGCGCATGAGCTTGCCAATGAACTGCATTTGCCGCCGCCGGCCTTCAAAGTTGGTGATTTGCCGCGCATGGACCAGTGCATCCGATAATTTTTCGTCCACATGGCCTTGGCTGGTCAGGCGCAGCATCAACGCGCTGCGCAGGCCCATCAGGTCTTCGCCGAGCTTTTGCAGCTCAACACTTTCGCGCTTGAGGTCGGTTTTGCTGGTGCCTTCATTGCCTTTGGCCTCGCGTTTGAGGGCGAGGTCTTCCTCGCTGCCTTCGGCCACGAATTGACCTTTGACGAAGTAGCCTTTTTTGGGTTTGCGTGCCATGTGGTGTGGGTTTGTATCCGGGTGTGCAAGCGGCATCACCTGGGGCAAGTATCATAGCCGCCGCTATGCACCATACCCCCACACACCGCGGCCACGCCGCCCACACCTCCCCTGAATACGCTGGCTTTAGCCATCGCCGAGACCAATTTGAGGCCTTGGTGGACCATGCCTTGTCGCATGCCAAAAAACTGGGTGCCACCGACGCCGGGGCCGAAGCCTCGGAAGCCTGTGGCTTGAGCGTGTCGGTGCGCAAGGGTGAACTGGAGACAGTGGAGCGCAACCGCGACAAATCACTGGGCGTGACCGTTTATGTGGGCAACCGCCGGGGCAACGCCAGCACCTCGGACTTTTCAATGGCGGCCATCGAGCGCACGGTGCAAGCCGCCCATGACATTGCCCGCTTCACCGCCGAGGACCCGATGGCGGGATTGCCTGACGCCCAAGACATTGCCCATCAACATGTTGATTTGGATTTGTTCCACCCCTGGGACATCACCAGCGAGGGCGCGGCTGAATTGGCTTTGCGCTGCGAGGCGGCCGCTTTGGACACCGATGCGCGCATCGTCAACAGCGAAGGCGCTTCGGTGTCGGCCCAACACAGCCATTTTTTCAGCGCCCACACCCATGGCTTTCGCGGCGGATATGCCAGCTCACGCCACAGTTTGTCGGTGGCCCCGATTGCGGCGTCGCCCGATCAAGAAGACGATATGCAGCGCGATGCTTGGTACACCTCGATGCGCTGCGCCAGTGACATGGCCGCCCCAGAGGCCGTGGGCCGCTACGCCGCCGAGCGGGCGCTGAGCCGCTTGCGCTCGCGCAAGTTGGCCACCATCGAATGCCCGGTGTTGTTCGAGTCCACCTTGGCGGCCGGGTTGATGGGCTCATTTGTGCACGCCATCAGCGGTGGATCTCTCTACCGCAAAAGCAGCTTCTTGCTCGACAGCATGGGCCAAGCGGTTTTTCCCAAGCACATTCAGATGCACGAAGACCCGCATGTGGCGCGGGGCAAAGGCAGTTCGCCCTTTGACGAAGAAGGCGTGATCACCCGCTCGCGCAAAGTGGTTGACGATGGCCGGGTGCAAGGATACTTTTTGAGCACCTACTCGGCGCGCAAATTGGGCATGCCCACCACGGGCAATGCAGGTGGATCGCACAACCTGAGCCTGACCTCCCGCCTGACCCGTGCCACTGACAACTTGCCCGCCATGCTGAAAAAGTTGGGCACAGGCTTGTTCGTCATTGAGTTGATGGGCCAAGGCGTGAATGGCGTGACCGGTGACTATTCCCGGGGCGCCAGTGGCTTTTGGGTTGAAAAGGGCGAAATCGCCTTTCCGGTCCAAGAGATCACCATTGCGGGCAACCTCAAAGACATGTTCCAAGGCGTTGAGGCCGTGGGTGCCGATACCTACAACATGGGCGCCAAGACCGTGGGCTCGGTGCTCATCAACCGCATGATGGTGGCTGGCAGCTGAGCCCCTTGCCAGCAGAATATTTGGCGGCCTTGGCCGCTTTGTGCTGGGCTTTTGGCAGCTTGTTCTCTGCCACCGCCGCCAGCCAATTGGGGGCCTTTTCCTTCACCCGCTGGCGCTTGTTTTTTGCCCTGGTTTTGCTGTGGGCTGTGGCTTTGTACACCGGTGAATGGCGCAGCTTGGACGGGCCCAGCGTGGCGTGGTTGGCTTTGTCGGGGTTGATCGGCATCTTCATTGGCGACACGGCTTTGTTTGCTTGCATGAACCGATTGGGCCCACGGCGCAGCGGTGTTTTGTTTGCCTCCCACGCCTTGTTCTCTGCATGTTTGGCCTGGGTTTTTTTGGGTGAAACCTTGTGGGGCTGGACATTGCTTGGCGCGAGCTTGCTGGTGTCGGGTGTGATGGTGGCCATTGCCTGGGGGCGGCGAGGCAGCGAAACCCATGCTTGGGAGCGCACCCGAGGGAGTTTGGCCGTGGGTGTTTCATTGGGCTTGTTGGCAGCACTGTGCCAATCGGTGGCCACCTTGATGATCAAGCCCATGATGGCTTCAGGCATGGACGCCATCGCCGCCTCCGCAGTGCGCACCAGCGCGAGCTTTTTGGCCCATGCGGCCTTGTGGTGGGCGGGCGCACAGGTGGCCCAAATCCAGCAGCGCATGACACTGAAAACCGCTTTTCACACCTGGGCCAGCGCCACCATTGCCATGGGCGTGGGCATGACCCTGATTTTGCAAGCCCTCAAAACCGGGCCAGCCAATTTGGTGGGCCTGTTTTCGTCTCTCTCACCGGTGCTGTTGCTGCCCTTGTTGTGGGGCGTTTATCGGCGTCGACCCGCCGCCGGCGCTTGGTGCGGTGCGGCCATGGCGGTATTGGGGTCGGCCTTGATTTTGCGGGGTTGAGGGGCACAGGCACATCGTGAGGTGCTGGCCTGACAAGCGCTGGTCATTCAAGCCATCGGGTCTTGCTTGTGCAATGTCACCACTTGGCTGGAGCGCTTCCTCAAGCGAATGTTGATCATTTCAACGATCACTGAAAAAGCCATCGCAAAGTACACATAGCCCTTGGGAATGTGGTGTTCAAAACCTTCGGCAATCAAGACCACGCCCACCAACACCAAAAAACTGAGCGCAAGCATTTTGATGGACGGGTGATTGGAGACAAAGTCGCCAATGGCTTTGGCAAAAACCATCATCAACACCACGGATACCATCACCGCTGCAATCATGATTTCGATGCGGTCGACCATGCCCACGGCGGTGATGATCGAGTCCAGCGAAAACACCAAGTCGATCAGCATGATTTGAACAATCACCGACATAAAAGTGTGGCCAGCGCGCGTGGACTGCTCGCCCTCAAAACCCTCCAAACTGTGGTGAATTTCCGTGGTGCTTTTCCAAATCAGGAACAAGCCACCCAAGATCAAAATCAAGTCCCGACCTGAAATTTCATGGCCTGCCAAGGTCATCAACGGCGCTACCAGGCCCACGATCCACGACAGAACCAACAGCAGACCGACCCGCATGAACATGGCCATGAACAAACCAATGCGCCGTGCCAATTCGCGTTTTTCGGGCGGCAACTTGTCTACCAGGATGGAGATGAAAATGATGTTGTCGATGCCCAGAACCAATTCAAGGGCGGTGAGGGTGGCAAATGCCATCCAAGCTTCAGGGGAAGTCAAAAGATCCATGGGTGTGTGGCCATTGGCCATCCGTTGGTATGAACTGGATTACACCTGAATGTTAGACATTTCAACGCGCTGATGGACAGAAGCCTAGGGCTGATGGGTGTATTCCAAAGTCCAATCAGCCAACAGACGGGTTGGCAGTCGGTGTTGGCTTAACCCGGTATGGGCGCTTGCGTGCCTTCAATTTGCACGCGATAGCCAGAACGCACATTGGGCCAGTAATCCCACAGTGCTTTGTGTTGCGCGCAGCGGTTGTCCCAAAACGCGATCGAGTGGGCTTCCCAGCGGAACCGACAGGCCCATTCGTCTCGGCCAATGTGGCGGTACAAAAATTTCAAAATCGCTTCGCCTTCCGATTTGGGCAGTTCATTGATGTGGCTGGTGAAGTCCCAATTCACAAAAATACCTTTGCGCCCACTTTCGGGGTGGCGGGTGATGATGGGATGACTGGACTTGGGTGTGCCGGGGCCAAACACACGGGCACCGTCATGGGTGGCGCTCAGGCCTGAGAGAAAGGTTTTCATCGGCTCGGACAAGGCCTCATAGGCCGCATAGGTGCTGGCAAACATGGTGTCGCCGCCGCCATCGGGTGGGATGGTGTGGTTGTAGAGCATGCTGCCCAAGGGTGGCATGGGGGCACAGGATTGGTCGCTGTGCCAGCTTTCACCAGAAATGCGCTGCGAGGTTTCGTCGTAGTGAAATTTGCGCACCAAGGGATGGTCGGTGGACTTGCTGATGGTTTGTGCGCCCACGTGTTTTCCCAGGGGTCCAAACAATCCGGCAAAACGAATTTGGTCTTCAAAGCTGATTTTTTGATCCCGAAAAAACAGCACCTGGTAGCGGGTGAACGCATCTTTGACTTCGATGATCTGGCGTTCAGACAGAGCTTGTGTCAGATCGATATCGGTGACCACTGCGCCAATGTGTGGCGAGGCAGGGGTCACGGTGATGTTTTGGTAGGTGGCTGCCAATTGCGCAGGTGTGCGGGCGGTGATGGGTGCGCCGATGGAGCTGGTGAACATGTATTTCCTTTCAACCTGTGACTGGGTGGTCAGATCTCGTCAGTTGATAGACATGTCATCTGCCCCGGTTGGGATGCATTATGACCACACAATGGCATGAAATCCGCCCCGTTTCTCGATGGTCGCCATGGGCCTCAAAAGATGCGATCATCTGGCCTATCTTGAGTTGTTCTACGGGAGGTCATATGAATCAACGGCGGTTTTTGCTGCGCATTTTGCTCAGTTTTGTGTGCCTGGGGGCTGGGTCAGTGGCCATGGCACAAAGTTTTCCCAGTAAACCCATGCGCCTGATCGTGCCGTTCGCAGTGGGCGGCTCTTCAGACGTGATGGCACGCGGGTTGGCCAAGCAGTTATCAGATCAAATGGGCACGCAAGTGGTGGTGGAGAACCGACCCGGTGGTGGCGGCGGCGTGGCCATGGAAGCGGTGGTGAAATCAGCGGCCGATGGCCACACCTTGCTTTACGGCACCATCGGCACCAACAGCGTGGCGCCGGTTTTGTTCAAAAACCTGCCTGTCGATCCGGTCAAAGACCTGGTCCCTGTCTCGTTGCTGGCGTTGAACCCCAGTGTGTTGATCGTGAATGCGGCGCTACCGATACAAACGGTGGGTGAATTGATCGCTTATGCCAAGGCCAACCCAGGCAAGCTCAGTTACGCATCGGCTGGCAATGGATCTATTTCCCATTTGGCCACCGAGTTGCTCAAGACCACGGCCCAAATTGACATCTTGCACATTCCCTACAAAGGGGGCGGAGCGGCGTCGGCCGATTTGTTGGCGGGCAACGTCTCCATGATGATTGAGACCATCACCAATGCGATGACATTGGTCAAATCGGGCAAGGTGCGCGCCATTGCCAACTCTGGCAGCAAGCGCTGGTCCACTGCCCCAGAATTGCCCACCTTCATCGAGTCGGGTGTGCCAGGCTTCCAAGTTGACAGCTGGACAGGCTTGTTTGTGGCCACAGGCACACCCAAGGCCGTGGTGGATCGGCTCAATGCCGAATTGGTCAAGGCCGCACGCGACCCGGCTTACCGCACTGCGATGAACAACATTGGCGTGGAGGCGACCAGTTCTTCCCCCGAAGCCTTTGCCAGTTTTGTGCGTGCTGAAATGAACAAATGGGCGCGGGTGGTTCAAATCACAGACACCAAGGTGGATTGAATCTCCCCAAGCTTTTGCCCCAAGGGCCCATGAATCTTCCCATCTGCGCAAATGCCATCGAGTCGGTTTCGCCAATCGCTCTCCAGCGCTGATTTGGCGCATTTGCAAGCCCTGCGGGATGGCGCTGTCGCGCCAAGCCCGGTCGATTCATACCGTTTTCTGATGGGTGCTCAGCCCTTGGGTTGGGTGAGGCGCCAAGATGTGCAAGCCCTTCAGTTGGCTTTGCCGGGTGCCAGTGGTTTGCTTGACCACGTGTGTTGGGACGCTGAGAAAAACACACCCGTGCAGCGTTCGCAGGCCTTGGCCTTGGCGGCCCAAAACCTGCGCGATCAAGGCTTGATCAAGGGTTGGCGCGATGAGTGTTACAGCCATTGGGGTGCTATTTCACATGACCCCGATCTGGCGCTGCCTGAGTGGTTTCGCCTGGAGCGCTCGGCTTTTCGATTTTTTGGCCTGCGCAGCCATGCGGTTCACATCAATGGCTTCACATCAGATGGGCGCATGTGGTGCGCACGCCGTGCGCTCAGCAAAGCCACCGACCCGGGCCGCTTGGACAATCTGGCGGCTGGGGGCTTGGCGGCCGACGAAACCGTTTTGCAATGTGCTGTGCGCGAGTTGGGGGAAGAGGCGGGACTGGTGCCGAGTTTGGCGCAACACATTCAGCGCGCGGGTCGCATCACCACGGCACGCACAGAGCCAGAGGGTTGGCACGACGAGACGCTGTTGGTGTTCAACTTGTGCGTGCCTGAGGCGGTGGTTCCGCACAACACCGATGGCGAGGTCAGCGAGTTTGTATGCCTCACACCCGCAGAGGTGATGCAGCGCATCCAAGCGGCTGATTTTTCCAAGGACGCCGCCTGCGTGATCGCCCAAGGGATATTGGGCGACCCAGGCCCTTGATTTCGCAGCCCATTGCGCTTTGTTGAATGGGTCAAGTCCAAAACAAACCATTCAACCGATCAGGTTGTCGATACGCAGTCAGTATTTTTCGGGAACGATCATGTCTTGGGGCACGGGGGCGCGGATGTAGTCTGGGTTGCGAACCCGCGCGGGCAGTGAAATTTCCGCATGTTCCACTTCGTGGTAGTCGAACTGACCCAGCAAATGGTCGATGCAATTGAGCCGTGCGCGCTTTTTGTCCACGGCTTGCACCACCCACCATGGCGCTTCAGGGATATGGGTGCGCTCGATCATGGTTTCTTTGGCGCGGGTGTAGTCCTCCCAGCGACGGCGGCTCTCCAAATCCATGGGGCTCAATTTCCATTGCTTCAAAGGGTCGTGGATGCGCCCTAAAAATCGCGCGTGTTGTTCGTCGTCGGTGATGGAGAACCAATACTTCAGTAACTTGATGCCACTGCGCCCCAGCATTTTTTCAAATTCTGGAACCGAGCGAAAAAATTCCTCGTACTCCTCTTCCGAGCAAAACCCCATCACCCGCTCAACGCCAGCGCGGTTGTACCAACTGCGGTCAAACAGAACAATTTCTCCCGCCGCAGGCAGGTGTGCTGCGTAGCGTTGAAAGTACCACTGTGTGCGTTCGCGGTCGTTGGGCGCGGGCAGTGCGGTGACCCGGCACACCCGTGGGTTGAGCCGTTGGGTGATGCGCTTGATGACGCCGCCTTTGCCCGCCGCATCGCGGCCCTCAAACAAAATAACCACCTTTTGCTTGGTGGCCACCACCCAATCTTGCAGCTTGACCAGTTCACCTTG
>CAMDJU010000105.1 GCA_945900695.1 Bordetella parapertussis
GCAAAGGTGTTTTTCTTGCCCAAAGAAGCAACAGGGCCTTCGTGAATCAAATTGCCACTGGGCAGCTCGCTGGCGGCCATGCCAGCGTAGGCAAACAAAGTACCTGTGCCACCTTCGATGTCCACCCATGAGTCAATGCGCGTGGCACCTGTGTGGGCTGAAATGGCATACAGCTCTTCTTTGCGTTCACCCAAATATTTGGCCAATGCGCGAAGAGCTGCTGCGCGTTGCTGGAAACCCATGGCCAACATACCATTGAGGCCCGTGGTTCGGCCGTATTGAAGGGCTTCTGCAAAGTCCAAGGACTCGGCATGGGCAAAGGCCACTTCTTTCCCATTGATGGCGCTGTGAAGGGCTTGGGCGGGTTGTTGGCCGACCCAATGTCCAGCGACAAAACTTTGAAGAACGTTGGTCATGTGTGAAAGTCCCATGTTGGCTTGATTGTTCAAAAATGTGCAGTGGGAAACGAGTGATGCAATTAACCGACCGCGTAGACTGGAAATATTATGCATGTTTTAAAAATTCAAAAATGCAATTCACAGCCAAGGGTAAACCCTTTAATGTTGTTCCAACTATTCCTTTTCATCTGATTGCCTTTACTCAGCAATCCAGATCACTCAATGACACAATGCCGAGCATGAAATTATGGTTTTACATTTTGGGTGTTTCATTCAGTCTTTCCAATGCTTTGGCACAAACTGCTGAAGGTAAACCATCCGGCTTTGAACTCATGACCAGCAAGCAATACGGCAATTGCATTGCTTGTCACGACATGCCGGGTGTTCAAGGCATGGTCAGCAATTTTGCGCCCTCTCTCAAAGGTGTGGGTCAAAAATTTTCTGCTCAAGAATTGACACAATGGGTGGTGGATGCTCGCAAAATCAATCCAGACACCTTGATGCCACCTTTTGGCAGCACGCATGAACTAAAACTTGTCCGTCCGGCTCGCGTTATTCTGACGAATGAACAAATTGCGCTAATCGTTTCAAGCTTGCAATCATGGCGATAAAGAAATTACGCATGAACCCAACATCTTCCAATGAGCACAGCCCCATGCGCCGAAGTAGTTTGGCGTGGGCCTTGGGAACTTGCTTGCTTGCGCCTCACACCTCGGTGCTTTCCAGACCCCTGAACGAGTTGTCTTCAGATGGCATTGAACTCGTATTCCCAAGGCTGGCAGACACCGGCAATGCAGTTCCGTTAGAGGCGCAAATTACAGCGCCATCGGGACTTCATCTCAAGGCACTTAAAGTGATCTTGCCCGAGAACCCTAACCCCGTGGCGCTTCACCTCAAAATCATGGGCCAACCCGTTCAATACACCTTGAAAACTCGCCTCAGACTGGCTGCCAGCCAATCCGTGTGGCTTGTCGCTGTGTTCAATGACGGCAGTGAGCGGGCCAATCACGCGCCCACTGTGATTACGTCCACCGCCTGTTTAGATGATTCTTAATTTCACATGAACTCACCCATTCTCACTCGACTTGCATTGACAGGCCAGGTTAAAGCTGGCGGTAGTATCGAAGCTCGCTGGTCTGCCGCGCATCCGATGAATTCCGGCTTCCGCGTGGATGATTCTGGGCACCGAATTCCAAAAAATATCATCCATACGGTGCGAGCCTATTTGAATGATCGTTTGATCATGGAAGCTGATTTGGGGACTGCCATGACCTCCCCTGTTTACCTGGCATTTCCTGTGTTGGTGCCTGCGGAAGGCGGTATTGTCAAAGTCATTTGGCAAGACGATACGGGACAAATGGGTGAAACCCAACAACGCTTGGTCATTTAAAGCCATGCTCAAATCAGCTTTTCTGAGCCTGCTTTTTTGCGGCTCATTGGCCTGCAAGGCACAAATTATTTCTTCAGAACCTTTCAAGCTGCCAAGTGGTCCTTTGAATCGACTCAGTGGCCAAGCATTTCTAAGCCCCTCACTGAAAGCCATGCAAAGTGATGCCAGCACCAATCCCATCAGTTTGTGGCTGGAGCAAGGTAGAACGCTCTGGAGAGGCCCTGCGGGTCAGCCTTCATGCGCGCAGTGCCATGGCGATATTGAAACAATGAAATCGGTTGCAACGCAGTTTCCCAAGTGGTCTGACAAACAACAAAAGTTGATCAACATGGAAGATCAAATTTTGACTTGTTCACAGCGGACTCAACGTCCATTGAATAGCCTTGAAAATACCGAGTTACTTTCTCTCAGTGCCCTCTTGCATTCAAGCAGTGCTGGCTTGCCATTTCAAATATTGCCAAACCAAGACAGCCAACAGCGTTGGCAAGTTGAACTGAACGCGGGCGCAAAACTTTTTACCACGCGCATGGGTCGAATGAATTTGGCCTGTACACATTGCCACGACTTGAACATCGGCAAAACCATGCGCGCCGATGTCATCTCACCCGGTCACCCCACCGGATTCCCTATTTTCAAGTTGAGTTGGCAAGGCATGGGGTCGATCGACCGAAGACTGAGAGCCTGCTACTCAGGCGTTCAAGCAGAGGTGCCTGCCCCTGGCAGCCCAGAGCTTCGGCAATTGGAATTATTTTTAAAATCTCGCACACAAGGAATGCCCATTGAAGGGCCTTCCTTGCGGCGATGACATTCAATTGACTTTCATCAATTCATGAAGTTCATCAAATAAACTTCAAGCCTGCATTTTTCAAAGGCAAATTTCTGAGCGGCTTGCCGATTGCAGCGGAAATGGCATTGATCACGGCAGGCGCCACCACGCAAATAGTGGGCTCCCCCACACCGCCCCAGAAGTCGTATGTGGGTACCAAAACAGTTTCCACTTTAGGCATCTGAGCCATTTTGAGCATTTGGTAAGTGTCGAAATTCTTTTCTTTGATGCGGCCATTTTCGACCGTGCATTCGCCAAAAAATGTGGCGCTCAGTCCCATGACCACGCCGCCTTCGACTTGAGCCGCCACTTGGTGCGGATTTACAAAATGGCCCGCATTCGTGGCCAAGACCATGCGCAATACTTTCACTTCGCCTTTGGGGCTGACAGTCACTTCAGCCACCGCTGCTGAATAAGCGCCATAGCCCATAAACTGCGCAATGCCTCTGAACACACCCGGTGCTGCGGGCTTGCCCCAGTCGCCCTTCTCTGCGGCGGCATTGAGGACTTGCAAATGCTTAGGATGGTTTTGCATCAAGGCTTGACGAAAAGCCAAAGAATCTTTGCCCGCAGCGCGAGCAACCTCTTCTATAAAACACTCCATGTAAACACCGTTTTGATTGGTGTTCACACCGCGCCATGGACCGACCGGCACATGGGTGTTGCGAATAGCGTATTCGGTGAGCAAGTTGGGGAAGGTGTAACCCAATTGTGCGTCGCCTGGTTGTGACCAAAAACCTTGCAATTGGCGCTCGTCTTTGCCATCTTTGATGGCTGAAGGATTGACCCATGCGTTGATGGATTGGCCCGATGATCGCAGGGTCATACCCACCAAATTGCCCTTGTTATCCAAACCCGCTTTCATGTAGCACTGAGAAACGGGTCGATAGAAATCGTGGGACTGATCTTCTTCTCGTGACCAAATCATTTTGATGGGCGTGCCAGGGAACTGTTTGGCAATGTTGACCGCTTGCGCCACATAATCTTGTTGACCGCCTTTGCGTCCAAACGCGCCGCCCAAATCAGTGACATAAACATCGCATTTTTCAAGCGGCAAGCCCGCGGTTTCAGCCAGCTTTGCCAATGATGCTTCGGCGTTTTGTGTGGGCACCCAAACTTCTGCTTTGTCTGAGGTCCATCTCGCCGTGCAATTCATGGGCTCCATGGGGGTGTGGGACAAGAAAGGCGTGCTGTAAACGGCTTCGACTGTTTTAGCTGCATTGGCCACCGCATTGATGGCATCACCTTCTTTGCGGCCCGCATAGTCGCCACGCGCAGTGAGGCCTTCACGCACATGATCGGCAATCATGGCACTGTTGACTTTGGCGTTAGGACCTTCGTCCCACACGATGGGCAATTGAGCCAATGCATTTTTAGCGCGCCACCAAGTATCGGCCACCACGGCCACAGTTGTTGCATCGACTCTGACCACCGCCTTCACGCCTCGCAAAGTTTTCACTTTGCTGTCGTCAAAGCTGACCAGCTTGCCACCGAACACAGGGCAGTCCATGACGCAAGCGCAAAGCATGCCATCCATCTTCAAATCAATGCCGTAGATGAGTTTGCCATTGAGCTTGTTGGCAGTGTCCAAGCGTTTGACAGATTTACCGGCAATTTTCCAAGAACGGGGGTCCTTTAGAACAACCGTTTTCATATCGGGCACAGGCAGCTGTGCGGCAGCGGAAGCCACTTTGCCGTAAGTTGTTTTGCGCCCCGATGCTGCATGCGTGATGACACTGTTTGCAACTGCCAGTTCTGAGACGGGCACACTCCATTCATTGGCTGCAGCTTGCATGAGCATCATGCGGGCCACCGCGCCACCGCGGCGACCGTAATCTTGCGAGCCACGAATACCCCGGCTACCGCCGGTGCTCATGTCGCCCCAAGCGCGCTTGCGTTTTAAATTCTGCCCTGGGGTAGGCGATTCTGTGGTGATCTTCGACCAATCGCACTCTAATTCTTCGGCCACCAACTGGGCCAAGCCCGTGCGGGTACCTTGTCCCATTTCAGAACGAACCACGCGAACGACGCAGGTGTCGTCGGGCTTGACCACCACCCAAATACCAATCTCGGGGATAGCGTCTGAGCTTTGGGCGAGTGCTTCTGATGCGGACAGGAGGTTAAGGCCCAAGGCCAAGCCACCGCTGGCCATGGCAGACGTTCCAACCATGAAACTGCGACGAGAAATTTGGACAGGAGATGTTTGAATTTGATTCATGTTATTTCTCCTTAAACTTTGATTTGCTGAACCAAAGCGGCCACTTCACCGCTGTCGGACTTGGCCAATTTTTTGGTGCCAGCCGCAACATGAATGGCTTCGCGGATGCGCTGATACGTGCCACAACGGCAGATGTTGGTCATCGCCAAATCAATGTCTTTGTTGGTCGGCTTCGGTTTGCGTTTAAGCAAAGAAACAGCCGCCATGATTTGACCTGACTGGCAGTAACCGCACTGCGGTACATCGACCTCGGCCCAGGCTTTTTGAACCGGATGGCTGCTGCTGTCTGAGAGGCCTTCAATGGTGATAATTTTGCGGCCGGTCATGGCAGATCCGGGCACCGAGCAGGAACGAACAGGTTGACCGTCCACATGCACAGTGCAAGAACCACACTGCGCAATGCCACAACCAAATTTAGTACCGGTGAGCCCGATGACTTCACGCAAAACCCATAACAAGGGCATTTCAGATTCGGCATCCACTTTTTGGACTTTGCCATTGACGTTTAATGAATACATTTAAATATTGCCTCCAAGGATTAAAGACCAACCAAATAAGATTTGAATTTTTCAGCCACGCGCTGTTTCAATTCAGGACTTGCACACGCCACAGGCGGAAAATCTTTGAGCATTTCAAAAGGCCTGCACGCATCAATCACGGCACGTGAATTGGTGCTAGTGCCCTTTGGAATTCGCGGGTCGAGTGGACCACTCCATGCTTTTCGAATGAACTCAATGTCTTCCACAGGATCGCAACGTGTGCACATGGCCCACATCACATCGAACAAGTCCGTTGGATCGACATCTTCATCGACCACCACCACAAAGCGGCCTAGATAAGAACCCGATTGACAATTGGCAGCCATCATGGCGGCTTGTTTGGAGTGCCCTGCATAGGCTTGCTTGATGGAGATGATGTTGAGCATTCGGGCCGCGCCTGCCTCGTGGCACCACACCCCTTTCACACCCGACAGCCCTGCGCGTTCTACCTCATCCCAAATCATGCCGGCCTTCATGACACATTTGGAAAATGAGAAGTCGGATGGCGGCTTCAAGGGTGTCGCCATGGTCATGATGGGGTTATTGCGGTAATAAACCCGTTGAATTCGCACCACGGGTTGATTGCTTTTGCCACCCGCGTAATAGCCCGTGAATTCGCCGAAGGGGCCTTCAGGCAATGTTTCCCCTGGGTACATTTCGCCTTCCAACACAATCTCGCTGTGTGCTGGCATGGGCAACTTGTGAACCTCACTCAAGATCACATCAAAAGGCAAACCGCGGTGACCGCCTGAGTAATCAAACTCAGACAAACCAAAGCGCAATTCATTGCCCCCGGCCAAGAACAGCATAGGGTCGTGGCCACATGAAATGAGCACAGGGCAAGGTTTGCCCATTGCAAAGTATTTGTCTCGAATTTGACGTCCATGCTTGCCTGGCGAAGTCCAAAGGCCCACTTTGTTTTTGTCGTGCGCCATGGCCCGATACGTGCCAATGTTGATCCAGTCCAACTCGGGGTCACGCATGATGACCAAATCATCGGTGCCAATGTACCGGCCACCATCTAGCTCGTGTAGCAAGGGAATGGGGAACTTGAAAATATCGACATCTTCATCGCGGTCTACGTTTTCCAAAATAGGGCCCGTTTCCACAACACGGGGAGGAATGGGCTCGTGTTTTTTCATGCGGTTGCGATAGGCCTGCACCACATCCATTGGGCCACTTGGCACAGGGAAACCCAAAGTGAGGGCCAAACGTTTGGATGAATTGGTGCCACCCGAGAGCAAACGATAACCTGGTGGGTAACCTGGGATGTTGTCAAACAAAATGGCTTTGGGTTCACCTTTGCGCGATGAATTGACAATCTCTGCCAAGGTGCCAACTTCTAAGTTCCAGTCTGCACCTGAAATGTGCAAAACCTCATCGGCATTTTCGGCACGGGCTATCAGTTCACGCAAATCCAAATGCGGACCGTCATAGTCATTCCACGCCTTGGTCAGGTTTTGGGGTTTGGAAGATGTATCAGGCATGTTGGACTTTCAAAATAATAAAGGTGCTGCTTTTTCAATTGAATGAAAACTCAATCGGCTTTGATTTGAGCGGCTTTGACCACGGGCGGCCAGCGTTTTAATTCAGCAGACAAAGTTTCAGCCATCAATTGAGGGGTGCCACCACCTGCATCAATTCCCTGCTTAGCCAAGTTGGCCGAGATCTCTGGGTTTTTCAAAACAAGATTCACTTCTTGGTTCAGAGACTGAATCACTTGAGGTGAAGTGCCCTTGGGTGCCATCAAACCGTACCAAATATCAACCTGCACTTTGGGTAGGCCCTGCTCTTTGAATGTAGGCACTTGAGGCATTTGCGCCGCACGCTCTGAGCTGAGAACAGCCAACATTTTGAGCTTGCCGGCTTTGACCAAAGGCATGACGGTGTGAACCGGCGCAATCATGGCTGAAACGTGGCCTGCAGCCACATCGTTCACGGCGCCTGCGCTGCCTTTGAAGGGAACATGAAAGAGGTTCAAGCCAGCTTCAAACTTAAGCAGCTCCATGGCTAAATGTTGCGGTGTGCCATTGCCAGGTGAGGCGTAATTGACGCCCTTGGTACTGGTTTTGGCCATTTGCAAAAACTCGGTCAAGGTGTTGGCTGTGGAACTGCTAGGAACCACCAAGCACAAGGTGCCTGTGCCTAACAAAGCCACTGGCACGAAATCTTTGACGGTGTCAAAAGGCAAATTGGGATTGACCGCGGCATTGGTTGCAAAGGTGGTGCCGACCACCAGCAAGGTGGCGCCATCGGGTTTGGCACGGGTGACGTGATCAGCTGCAATATTGCCGCTGGCCCCGGCTTTGTTTTCCACCACAGTGTTGTAGTTGCCCTTGATGGAAAACTGCTGACTCAAGGTTCTCGCAAGGATGTCCAACCCGGTGCCAGGGGAAGCAGAGACGATTAAGCTTAAGCTGGCAGGTGCGGCCTGAATGACACCTGTCCCAAAAATGACGGTTGAGGCCAAACTCCAAATCAACCGAATCAGAGATTCTTGAATCATCATTTTGATCTTCATTCAGACTTGTTAAGGACAGGTCAATTGTGAAGGATACTTACAAATTCAATGCTTTATGAGGGTTAGGGGCTTACTCTTACTAGAGTTTTTCTCACGCAAAGTTTTCGGTATCCACTTCGGAATTGGACTGTGCGTTGTATCGGCTGCCTTGAATGGTTTTTTCGTTGATCAGGACATCAAGCTTTTCAATGAGATCGGGACTGAGTTTCACATTGGCAGCCCCAACATCGTCGTGCAAATGGGACACGTTGGTCGTGCCTGGAATTGGAACAATGTGAGTGTCCTTGTGCAGCAGCCAAGCCAGTGCCAACTGAGCGGGCGAGCAAGCTGCCTCTTGTGCCAAGCTCAGGTAAGGTGCAAACAACTTGAAATTGGCAGCATAATTTTCAGGTGTGAAACGCGGCATGCTTTTTCGAATGTCTTTGGCATCAAAGGCTTGAAGGTCTAGTTCGCCGCACAAAAAGCCACGCGCCACAGGACTGAAGGCCACGAAGGTAGCGCCCAACTCTTTGCATGCCTGCAACACCGCAATTTCCGGATTGCGCGTCCACACAGAGTACTCCGTTTGGACTGCAGTGATGGGATGTACGGCATGCGCTTTGCGCAAGGTGCTGGCTGAAACTTCCGATAAACCAACGCTTTGGATTTTGCCTTGACGCACCAAATCACTGAGTGCACCCACACTGTCTTCAATCGGCACTTTTTTGTCCCAACGGTGCAAGTAGTACAAGTCAATGACATCGGTTTGCAAACGCTTCAAGGCGTCTTCACAGGTCTTGCGAATGGTTTCGGGTCGACCATCAATGACGCGTACCAAATTGCCATCGCCATTCACATCCACACCTGACATGCCGCACTTGCTGGCCAAGGTGAACTTCTGACGGTGCGACTTAAGTATTTTACCAACCAAGGTTTCGTTGGTGCCAAAGCCATAAAGTGCCGCGGTGTCAAAGAAGTTAACGCCCGCATCCAAGGCTGTGAGCAAGACCCTTTCAGCTTGTGCTTCCGAAATGGGGGGGCCATAGGCATGACTTAAGTTCATGCAGCCCAAGCCGATTTCGCTGACTTGGAATTGACCTAGTTTTCTGTTTTTCATATTCAAATTTTAAAGATTGATTGAGCCCATTTTGAGAAAATGGCGCAAAGCTACAAGACA
>CAMDJU010000106.1 GCA_945900695.1 Bordetella parapertussis
ACCCTGTTAACAACCTGGTTCTGTCAATTGAACCTGCGATATTTCACTCAAGAGGATGTGGCCATGAAACGTATTTCCAGCATTTTGTCGTTGTGCGGTGTGGTGCTGCTCCAAGCCTGCCAGGGCTTTCCCATGAAAGTCGACACCACCGTGTACACGCCGCCTGGCGTGGCAGAGCCGGCACCGGCCAAGCCGCCCGTTTCCATGGTTTCGCCGATGATGGAAAAACGTGAAACCTTTGTCGCCACTGGCTACTCGGTGATCAGCGTGCAAAACAGCAAAAACCCCTCGCAGCAGCGTTTGTTGGCCATCCGCGCCTCCAAGCTCGACGCCTACCGCTCGCTGACCGAGCAGGTTTATGGCCAGCAACTGGACGCAACCACCACCGTGGCCGACATGACCGTGATCAGCGATAACTTCCGCGCCCGTGTCGAAGGCGTGGTTTACGGCGCTCAGTTGGTCAGCATCACCCCGGTGGGCGAGGACACCTATGAGACCACCTTGTCGCTGGACCGCCAAGTGGTGATGGACTTGCGCGCTTTGTATTTGAACCAGTTGGCCCTGCGCAGCCGTTGATGCGCCAGCCACTTGCACAAAGCCGATCATGAAAACCCTTCTTCCTAGCTGGCCCTGGACCTTGGCCCTGGTGTGCGCCTTGTCCATGGGTGGCGCCTGGGGCCAGTCTGGCCCCAGCCCTGCCCATGTGCAGGCGGCCCAACAAAAGCTGCAAATGATCGACATCTCGGCCGAGCAGCGCTTGGCCGCTTTGCGCCAATCGCTGTTGAAAACAGCCATGGAAGGCCCCACCGAGGTGAAGAGCACACAGTGGATTGATCACACCGGTGCTTTGCGCGAGAGCAGCAGTTTTACCTCCGGCATGCTGGTGCGCGGTGTGCGCGTGCTCAGCGACCCGGCAAGCCCTGGGGTGGAAAAAGTCCAGTCCAAAGACCAGAAAGCGGTGTTGGAAAAAGCCTGTGAGCGCTCTGCCCACGAACGCGCCAGCCCTTGGCACCATGTCACCCTCGATGTGGTGGTGTCCCCCCACCTGAATCCCTCAGATCGGTTCCCCGCGCAGCAAATTGCGCTCGAATTGCGCCAGCAAATTCACCACCGCACCGCGCAGTCGCCACATTGGCGTGTCAGCAACAAGGTGACTTATGCCAACACCTATGACAAAGCCTTGCTCACACAAGGCGAGCAAAACCTGCCTTGGCGCTTGAATGTGATGGTGGGCTTGGACCCGCAATCTGCACCGTCCAACCCCACGTTTGCCTTGCGTTGGGAAGTCTCACACCGCTTGGAGCGGGCCCTCTTTTTGACCCAACAACATTGGGTCACCTTGCCCCAAGCGGGTGTGGCGGCATCGGGCTTGGAGCCTGTGGTCAGCGCGCAAATCCAAGCCGTGGTGGAAACCTTTCACCGTGCCATGGACGCACGCATGGCCTGCTTGCCACCTCAATTTGAAGCCCAGCTTGACCCTGATAAAACCTTGCGCATCAACGCCGGCCATCTCAGTGGCTTGCGCTTGGGCGATGTGTTGGTGATTGCCGATCGTCAAAAAATTCCCGCCCGCATCATGGAGCCCGGCAACCTCGAGGGGGTCACCCTGGCCGAGGTGCGCTCGGTCTATGCTTACAGTGCCGAACTCAAAACCATTGCCGGTGTGATGCCCAAGGGTGCGGCCCAATGGGTGGCCATGCCCTACACCCCATGAACTTCCAGGAGAACCGCATGCATGACCTCGACCGCACCCCCGTGAGCCGCGCCAGCCTTGGCTGGGCGCTGTTGGCCTGTGCCTTGACCTTGGCTGAGCCCGCTTTCGCGGCCGATCCCACCCCCGCGGGTGGCAACGCCGCTGCCAAGGCCGCCGCCAGCCCAGGCCCCGTGAAATACACCGTGCGCGAAGGCGACACCTTGGACAAAGTCATTCGTTTGCACATGGGCAACAGCCCGCTGCGCATCGAGCTGTTGCGCGACGCAGTGGTCCAACAAAACCCCCATGCGTTTGTCAAAGGCTCGACCAAGGTGTTGCTGGCCAATGCGGTCATCACCGTGCCCAACCACAACGAGTTGTTGCAAAAACAATTGGGGTCGGCCATGCCTGTGGCAGATCCGACCCCACCAGCGGCCAGCACATCCATGGCGGAAGATCGCCGAAAAACCTGGGTGCGCTATCCTTGACGCTCGCCGCCAAGGGGCGGCTGCGGAGGTCACACCATGTTGGGAGCCGAAAGTGTTTTGGGCGCCATGCGAGCCACGCCAGTCCAACTGGACATGCGGCCGCATTGGGTCGAGACCAGCATGGCCGAGCAATTGGGCCTGCAAGATGGCCAAGTGGTTCAGGCCTTGGTCGAAAAAAAAGATGGTCGGGTGCGCCTGTGGTTAAAAGACTTTTCGTTTGACTTGCCCAATGGCTGGGTGCTCAAAGATGGTGACAAGCCCTTTTTGCGCGTCTCACTCAACCCCGGTGGCTGGGGCCTGCTGATCCAAAACCCGACGGACCTGTCTGCCGCCGCTGACAAAGCCAATGTGGCGCTGAGCGGTTTGGGTGGCAAGGGGGCGGCCGGGGCTGTGTCTGGCGCTGGTTTTGTGGCCACCGATGCGGTGGCCAACTCCACTGCCACCAGCAACCGACTCAACACCTTGGTGTTTCAGCCGCCGGGCTTTGCGGCTTTTCGCCAGTTGTTGCAAATGATTGACATGCGGGCGCCCCAAATCGCGCAGCTGACCATGGGCCAATCGGATGTGCTGGCGCGTTTATCGGGCCTGGGGCTGTCCATGGGCCAATTGCAACCCCTGGGCTTGCGCAAAGCCTTGGCGCCTTATTTCAGGTCGGTGGAGAGCCAGCTGTCGCAGCGCCAAAAAGTGGAAGATGAGCCCCGGTCCTTGATCCGCGAGTTGTTGAGCAGCTTGGGCGAAGAGGACACCGGGGCATCGGTCAATGGCCTGTCCGAAGACCTGCACAAAGCCTTGAATGAGCTGGAAGCAGCCCAGTTGCAATCGGCCATTGACCTCAATCGCGGCGAACTCAACCTGCGCTTGATGTTGCCCTTCACCGACGCGGACCCGGTGGAGTTGCATTTTCAACGCCCCCCCCGAAAGCCGGGTGACGAAAATCCCCCGTTGAGCGTGGACATCCATTCGCAAAGCCGACTGCTCGGTGAGGTTTGGTTGCACACCTTGATCAAAGCGGGGCACCAAGTCGAGCTGACCATGTGGGCCGTGCGCGAAGAGGTGGCGCAGCAAGCGCGCACGCACGCCACAGAGCTGGTGATGGAGTTGGATGCAGCCGGATTGGAGTTGCAGCAATTTCAAATCTACAACAGCCCACGCCCAGGCATCGACGCCGCCCGGCCGGCGCCCCAGCGTGGCTTGGTGGTGGACGCATTGGCATGAGACCGCTGTGCTGAGAGACCGCTTTCAAGCCATTGCCCTCGAATATGGGCGCAACAAAACCCCACGTGTCTCGGCCAAGGGCCATGGGGAATTGGCCCGCATGATCTTGGCCGAGGCTGAAAAGCAAGGCGTGTTTGTGTCGCAAGACCCTCAGTTGCTGTCTTTGCTGGCGCGATTGGAAGTGGGGGATGAAATTCCCCAAGACATGTATACCGCCGTGGCGGTGATTTTGTCGTGGGTTTATTGGCTCAAGGGCATGGAGCCAGGCGATGAAAAAAGGGATTTGCCCCGCGCGCCTTAAGCGTCGCTGTAACCGCGGCGTCGGCGCAGGCGGTTGATTTTGCCCAAACGGTCATACACCTCGACCGAGCTGGCTGGGTCGTCAATGACCATGCTTTGCAATGTGCCCCGAATGGCGTCAAGCTTGCGCACGATCAAAATTTCGTTGCGCCGGTGCATATCGCGGCATACGACCATGCGCGCTTTGAACGCATCCCACTCGCTGCCGAGTCGATCGGCATCTTCGGGTTGGCGCACACCGCTCAAGGTGCTGAGTTGCTCCAGCAGATCGTTTTTTTGTTCCAGCAGTTGTTCGAAGTGGTCCAAATCCTGTGATTTCAGGGCTTCGAACTCTTGCTCGAGCAAAGCCTCCAGCCCGTTCACCAAGGCCAAAGCCTCGGTGTGGCGGGTGTCTTCAGGCGCAAGCACGGCTTCGGCCAACATGATGGGGATCAGCCTTGAACCATTCTTTCCAGCGACACAAAGCTCTCGGCAATGCGGCGTGGGTTCAAGGGGTAGTTGCCTTCACGCAAAGCTTCCTTGATGGACTCCACCTTGGCGCGGTCAAAGCTGGGTTGCTCTTTGACGCGCTCGGCCACATTGCTCAAAGACAAGGTGTCGATATTGCTGGACTTGGATTTCACCGGCGCCGCATCTTCAGGCGTGGCTTGGGCTTGCGCACCTTGTTTTTTGTCAACTTTTTCGATGGCGCTTCTCATAGAGGCATTCGATTGCGACATACGGGTTTGGTTGTTGATGGCTTCAGACATGAAGGGTCTCACTTTCTTTCAACAGGGAAAGGCAATTCTTTCCGCGTCATTGGAATTATCGGTGCCAAGCTTGAAATCTTGAGCGCCGACGGCGAATAAATCAGTAATGGTTGTAAAGAATGAATTGGTATTCATTTTCTACATTGCCCGTGCTGCGTTGAAGCCTGTGACCACTGCACTCAATGATCGACCCGACTCCGGGTTTTTTAAGCGAATTTGCTCGCCCAAGATGCCATCTTGCTGGGCTTCAGCCCGCAAAGTGATCAAAAAACCTTTGCCCTCACCCGACGAGACCATCACCAACTGGCCCCGGCGAACCATTTGGGCCGCCTTCAGGTCGTAGGTGCGCAAGGCGGTTTGGGCCGGCAAGTCGCGCTGCAGCTCCATGTGGGTCAAGGCGGAAGCATCGCTCAGGTAACTGGTCTCGCCGCTGGGCAAAGCCATCTCCACCAAACTGAATTGATGGGGGGCTGCCACAGAACCGCGCCTGATGGCTTGGTTGGCCACCAAAACCTGGCGCATCACCAGCCCGGGCTGCATTTTTGGGGCAGTGGGTGCTTGCGTTGAAGGGGTGCTGGCCAGGGGTGTGGGCACAGCTTCGGGGCGCGCCATGACCTGCACAAAATGCTGCCAAACGGGTTGATCGCAGCGGGCGCGCACCGATTGGCGGTTGCCAAAAGGCAAATCAAATTGGATTTTTTTGGCACACGCCGGGATGTTCAAGCGGGGGTCCAAGGGGGTCACCTGCAAAGCGCTCAAGGGCATTTGGGTCTGCTCGGCCACCCATTGGCGCGCACCTTCGTTCAATTGCGCATGGCCGGCCGTTTGCGCCCCAGACAAGCCAGCCCACAGGCCAGCCAGCACGGCCACGGCCCAGGCGTTCGACCGCTTCGTCGGGGTTGGGGGAGCGGCGTCAAAAATGACGCTGCTTTGGGGTTTAAGTGGGCACAGCATTTGCAAGTAAAGGGTTAAGGGTGTTGAAGTTTTGACAAATCGTTGAAGACAAAACACTCCCAAGCAATTTAGATGCCAACCACCATCAACCCCTACCGAGCGCACCATGAACACTGTGATTGACCCAAAAGCTCTCGTTAAAACATCGCATATCAATCTAAATCATTTGCAAACGCAGCTGCGTGCCCAGGCCAAGGTGTCGGGTGGCGGTATGGTTTTTCAACAGGCCTTGACCCAAGCGCAACAAACAGGCACTGGCGGGAATTCGACAAGCATCCTGGGCCCGCAAACGGCCAGCGTGTCCGTGCAGTCCGGCGACACCTTGAGCGGCATCGTGCGCCAGTTCATGGCGGCTTCTGGCAAAAATGTCGGCCAAAGCGAGTCCATGCGTTTGGCCCAAGAGGTGGCCCGCAGCAACAACTTGGCCAATGCCAACCTGATCTATCCCGGCCAGCGCATCAACCTTGCAGCGCTGCAACAGGCATTGAACGGACCCGCTGCTGACAACCAGGCCAGCCTGGCATTGCCCAAGCCCACGAACCCCAACCCCGCCCAAACCGGGGTCGCGCCCACGACCCAAGTTCAACTCGAAGCCCGTGGCCACGTCACGGCCCACCCCGTGTTGGACAAAACCCTGGAGCGGGCGGTCAACAAAGGCTTCATCCCCCCGCACGAAAAACAAGCGGTGATGGACAAAATTTTGCAAATGTCCAAAGAGCACAAGTTCAAGCCCGACGATTTCGCCCGCTTGACCTTGATGGAAAGCGACGGCATGAACCCGCGCTCCACCAACAACCGCTGCCACGGCATCATTCAGTTTTGCGATGGGCCCGATCGCGGTGCCGCCAGCGCAGGCTTTGGCCAAAACCCGCGTGCCATCCTGGGCCACAGCGTGTTGCAACAGTTAGATATGGTGGGCAAATACTTTGACGACACGGGACTGAAAAATTTTGGCCCGGCGGGCTTGGACGATTTGTACCTCACCGTGCTCACACCGGCAGCGCGCAACGAAACCCGGCGGGACGCCAACTTGAACATAGCTGGCCCCCAAGCCTCATATTTGCATGTCAACCGCGACACCAAGGCGCCCATCACCCGGGCGTCTATCTTGCAGGGTTTGCACCAAAACGCCATGGACCGTTTGGGGTTGAAGAACGAAAACGGTCAATCCCCAGCGGCCGCGCGCGCCCAAGCCATCCGGGTCAGCGCGTACCAGGCCAACAACGACATCCGCTGAAGCCCTGCAGCGGCAACGCTTTGCCGCTCGGGCTGGGAAACGGACAGGGCTTGCCGCTGAAATGCGCAACAAGCGATGTGCAAGTGTCAAAAACCCATGGCACAACTCTTGCAGATATCGACACGAGGTTTTCATGCTTGAGGGCCGGGACCGCAAAAGCGGTGATGTGTTGGCAAAGGAATGGCGATGAATCTGTTTTCAAACGCGTTTGGCATCCATGAAAAGGCCCTGCAAGTCAGGAGCCAGCGCATGGAGGTATTGGCTCGCAACATTGCCAACGCCGACACCCCCAACTTCAAAGCCGAAGACCTCGACTTCAAAGCCATGCTCAAAGAAGCGGGCAAAGAATATTTGAACGCGACACACGACAAACACTACAGCGCGTTGGCCGAAGCGCCCGACAACGGCATGCGCTTTCGCGTGCCATTCAACAGCTCGTTTGACGGCAACACCGTCGAGATCAACGTGGAGCAAGCCCAATACGGTAAGGCTGCTTCCGACTACCAAGCCACCTTGCAGTTTCTGGAAAACCGCATTGGCTCTATCCGCAAAGCCCTCAAAGGGGAGTGATGAACCATGAGAAGCCTTGACAGCGTTTTTGGCATTGCCGGCACCGCCCTGAATGCGCAAACCATTCGGTTGAACACCACCGCGTCCAACTTGGCCAATGCCACCACCATGGCCGGCAGCGATGCCGACGCCTTCCGCGCCAAGCGCCCGGTGTTCAAGGCCTTGATCAGCGAAGAAATGACCAACCGCGCCTTTCCCAACCAAGGCGGTGTGAAGGTCGACCAAATCGTCGACGACCCGACCCCCATTCGCAGCATGTACGACCCCAGCCACCCCATGGCCGACAAAAGCGGTTTTGTCTACATGTCCAACGTGAACGAAATGCAAGAAATGGTCGAAATGATGGCCGCCTCGCGCTCCTACCAAAACAACGTGGAAGTGATCAACACCGCCCGGCAATTGATGTCGCGCACGATTGACATCACCAAAGCCTGATTCACCTGAAAGAACACCCCATGGCCACCACATCTGCTGCAGCGCTGCCCAATGGCATCGTGAGCTATTCCGACTACCAAGCCAAGCAAAAAGCCACGCCGGTCAAAGAGCAAATGGGCCAGCAACAGTTTTTGACCTTGTTCACCACCCAGTTGAAAAACCAAAACCCCTTGGACCCGGTGAAAAACGAGGCCTTTGTGGCCCAGTTGGCGCAGTTCTCACAGCTCGAGGCCACCACCGCCATGAAGACCAGCATGGACACCATGGTGTCCAACATGCAAGCCGACCGCATGATGTCGGGTGCCGCACTCATTGGCCGCAAAGTGGCCGTGCCCGACGGTTGGGCGATCAACGCCAATGGCCAATCGATGGAGGCCATGATCAATTTGCCGCTGGGTGCCGATGGCATGCAACTCGATGTGCAAGACGACATGGGCCGCGTGGTGCGCACCTTGGGCTTTGGGCCGCAAACCGCTGGCGACGCAGTGGTCAGCTGGGACGGCACCGACAACGCGGGCAACCCTTTGCCCGATGGCAAATACCGCTTTGCCGCCAAAGCCACCAGCATGGGCAAAACCGGCCCGGTCAGCGTCAACACCATGTCGGTGGTCACCGGCGTGAGCAACGCCGGCACGGCAGACAACACCTGGCTGCTGCAGGTCGCTGGCGGCAAAACCATCAATTTGGTGGACGTCAAGCGCGTCGGCTATTGAATCCCTGAAGACATTTCCAGACATTTCGGAGAAACCACACCATGTCCTTTTTTACCGCACTCACCGGTTTGAATGCCGCCACCGCACAGTTGGGCGTGACCGCCAACAACATTGCCAACGCGGGCACCATCGGCTTTAAGCGTTCACGCACCGACTTTGGCGATATTTTTGCCACCTCGCCTTTGCAAAAAGCGTCGTCAACCGTGGGCCAGGGTGTGTCGCTCAAGCGCGTGACCCAAGAGTTCAGCCAGGGCAACGTGAGCTTCTCCTCCAACACCTTGGACCTGGCCATCACCGGTGACGGTTTCTTCCCGCTCAAATCGGCCGACGGCTTTCAAGACATTTACACCCGCAACGGCGCGTTCATGATGAACGACCAATACAACGTGGTCAATTCGGCCGGACAGCGACTCATGGCGGCATCGGTCGACAGCTCGGGCAAGGCCAACTTGAACGACCAAAACGTGTTGAGCATTCCGCAAAAAACCACCGGCCAAGCGCGTGAAACCTCGCTGGTGCAACTGGGCTTGAACTTCCCTGCAGACGCCAAGGTGATCAACGCCGACTTCAACCGCAACGATCCCATCACCTACAACAAAAGCACGGC
>CAMDJU010000107.1 GCA_945900695.1 Bordetella parapertussis
CACCAGCGCGGGCTTGACGCCAAAGAAGGCCGGTTTCCACACCACCAAATCTGCCCATTTGCCCACTTCGATGCTGCCCACCTCGTGGCTGATGCCGTGCGCAATCGCGGGGTTGATGGTGTATTTGGCGATGTAGCGCTTGGCGCGAAAGTTGTCGTTGCGGCTGTCTTTTTCGGTGGCCTCGCTGCGGCCCGCTTCGGGGCTGAGCCAGCCGCGCTGGGCTTTCATTTTGTCGGCGGTTTGCCAGGTGCGGATGATGACTTCACCCACGCGGCCCATGGCTTGGCTGTCGCTGCTCATCATGGAGATGGCGCCCATGTCGTGCAGCATGTCTTCGGCAGCAATGGTTTCTTTGCGAATGCGGCTCTCGGCAAAGGCCAGGTCTTCGGCAATGCCCGCGTCCAGGTGGTGACAGACCATCAGCATGTCCACATGCTCGTCCAGCGTGTTGACGGTGTAGGGCATCGTGGGGTTGGTGGAACTGGGTAAGAAGTTCTCTTGGCCCACCACTTTCAAAATATCGGGCGCATGCCCGCCGCCTGCGCCTTCGGTGTGGAAGGCGCACAGCGTACGGCCCTTGGTCGCAGCGATGGTGTTTTCTACAAAGCCGGATTCATTGAGCGTATCCGAGTGAATGGCCACTTGCGTGTCGGTGGCGTCGGCCACGTCCAGGCAGTTGCTAATGGCAGCAGGCGTGGTGCCCCAGTCTTCGTGGAGTTTGAGGCCAATCACACCCGCGTCAACTTGCTCGTGCAAAGCGGCGGGCAGCGATGCGTTGCCCTTGCCGAAAAAGCCCAGGTTCATGGGGAATGCGTCTGCCGCTTGAAGCATGCGCTCTATGTTCCAAGGGCCGGGCGTACAGGTGGTGGCAAAGGTGCCGGTGGCGGGGCCGGTGCCGCCGCCCATCATGGTGGTCACGCCGCTGGCCAGCGCTTCTTCGATTTGCTGCGGGCAGATGAAATGGATGTGGCAATCGATGCCGCCTGCGGTGACGATATTGCCCTCGCAGCTGATGATTTCGGTGCCCGGCCCGATGATGATGTCCACGCCGGGTTGCGTGTCCGGGTTGCCCGCTTTGCCGATAGCGACAATGCGCCCGCCTTTAAGGCCGATGTCGGCTTTGATGATGCCGGTGTAGTCCAGGATAAGCGCATTGGTCATGACGCAATCGACCGCACCTTCGGCACGCGTGCGCTGGCTTTGGGCCATGCCGTCGCGAATGGTTTTGCCGCCGCCAAACTTCACTTCTTCGCCATAGCCACCAGCACGCAAGGTGAAGTCTTGCTCCACTTCAATGAGCAAATCGGTATCGGCCAAACGCACGCGGTCGCCCACGGTGGGTCCAAAAATTTCGGCGTAGGCACGCCGGTCTATGCTTGCCATGGAAACGGTCCTTTTAGAGTTTGCCTTGGGTCAGGCCCTGAAAGCCATAGACCACGCGGTCGCCGCCAAAGTCCACCAGCTCAACAGTGCGTTCCTGCCCCGGCTCAAAGCGCACGGCCGAGCCCGATGCAATATTCAGACGCATGCCGCGCGCCGCGCTGCGGTCAAAGCCCAGCGCGACATTAGTTTCGGCAAAGTGGTAATGCGAGCCCACTTGTATGGGGCGGTCACCGCTGTTCTTCACCACCAAGCTGTGGGTGCGCCGTCCGGTGTTGAGTGGGTGGTGGCCAGGGTCGGTGAACAACTCACCTGGGATCAAGCGTTGGCTCATTTGCGGCCCGCCCACCACACGGCGGCCACCACCACCAGCACCGCAATAAAGCCCAGTGCATCGGTGGGGTGCCAATGCGACCCGCCCAAACCATGGCCGTCGTGGGCATGGGCAAAGCCGCTCAAGCTGGCAGCTGACAACAAAAAAAGCTTTTTCATGGGGATTGCCTCCAAGCAATGTTTTTGAGGGGGGTGATGTTGATCAAACAATCGGTTGGTGCACGGTCACCAGTTTGGTTCCGTCGGGGAAAGTGGCTTCGACTTGGATGTCGGGAATCATCTCGGCAATGCCCTCCATCACGTCGGCGCGGGTGAGCAGGGTGCGCCCTTCGCTCATGAGTTGGGCCACGGTTTTGCCGTCGCGTGCGCCTTCCATGACGGCAGCGCTGATGAAGGCCACCGCCTCGGGGTAATTGAGCTTCAAGCCACGGGCTTTGCGGCGCTCGGCCAGCAAACCGGCGGTGAAGATCAGCAGCTTGTCTTTTTCGCGGGGGGTGAGTTCCATGTCAGTTCCATGTCCATTGCATCGGCATGATTGTGATGCAAATGTTGTGCCCCTGAATCTCAGGACAAGCGCCTCTAGTGATACTTGGGCGCTCTGTTTTGGTGCGGTTCGTTCGCGCGATTCGGCCTGCCAAGCGGGTAAATGGTGCGATGTCCGATTCAGCACTCACCAAAACAGTGCGTGTGAGCGGCGAATGAAATCCCTTTTGTGATTTTTTGAAGCCTTTGAATGGCAGGGTGACTGTGGGCGCAAGTTGGCGCAATGGAGGTGAGCAAGCTTTTTTTAGAGAGGCCTGCACAGAGGTTTTCATGGGCGCGATGGTGGTTGACAACAAATTTTTTTGACCTTGGCATGGTGATTGCGTAGGCATTCATGAGCGCTGATAACGCCCATCACCTTCAACCCTTTTGCCTGGAGCCTGTTCATGTTCAATCGTCGTGGTCATTTGAAATCGTTGGCATATGCCGCCGCTGTGGTCAGTGGCAGCCTGATCGCTGTGCAACCTGTGTTTGCCCAAGCCACCATCAAGGTGGGTGTACTGCACAGTTTGTCGGGCACCATGGCCATTTCCGAGACCGTTTTGAAAGACACCGTGCTGATGGCCATCGATGAGATCAACGCCAAAGGCGGTGTGCTCGGCAAAAAACTCGAACCCGTCATCGTCGACCCGGCGTCCAACTGGCCTTTGTTTGCCGAAAAAACCAAGCAATTGCTCACCCAAGACAAGGTGTCGGTGATTTTCGGTTGCTGGACATCGGTCAGCCGCAAGTCGGTGTTGCCCGTGGTCGAAGAGCTCAATGGCCTGTTGTTTTACCCCGTGCAGTATGAGGGCGAAGAGCTGTCCAAAAACGTGTTTTATACCGGTGCAGCCCCCAACCAGCAGGCCATCCCTGCGGTTGATTACCTGATGAGCAAAGATGGCGGCGGCGCCAAGCGTTGGGTGTTGCTGGGCACGGATTATGTGTACCCCCGCACCACCAACAAAATTTTGCGCGCTTACTTGAAGAGCAAGGGTGTCAAAGACAGCGACATCGACGAAAAATACACCCCGTTTGGCCACAGCGATTACCAGACCATCGTGGCCGATGTGAAAAAGTTTGCAGCAGGTGGCAAGACCGCCGTGGTGTCCACCATCAATGGTGACTCCAACGTGCCTTTCTACAAAGAGCTGGGCAATGCCGGCTTGAAAGCCAAAGACGTGCCCGTGGTGGCTTTCTCGGTGGGCGAAGAAGAGTTGCGTGGCGTGGACACCAAGCCTTTGGTGGGCCACCTGGCGGCATGGAACTATTTCATGAGCATCAAAAACCCCGCCAACGATGAGTTCACCAAAAAGTGGGCGGCCTATGCCAAGGCCAAAAACATTGCAGGCCACAAAGACAAGCCTTTGACCAACGACCCGATGGAAGCCACCTACATCGGCATCAACATGTGGAAGCAAGCCGTCGAGAAGGCCAAGTCCACCGATACCGACAAAGTGATCGCTGCCATGGCCGGTCAAACCTTCAAGGCACCGTCTGGCATCACCTCCAAGATGGACGAGAAAAACCATCACCTGCACAAGTCGGTGTTCATTGGTGAAATCAAGGCCGATGGCCAGTTCAACGTGGTGTGGAAGACCCCAGGCCCGGTCAAGGCCAAGCCCTGGAGCCCCTATATTGAAGGCAACGACAAAAAGCCTGACGAGCCGGCCAAGAAGTGAAGCGCGCAGCGCGGCTGAAAGCAAGCCACCTTCGGGTGGCTTGCTGACTCAACCCCGGGGAGGTGGCATCTGTCCCTCCCCTTTTTTGTGATTTGACACCATATGTTTTTCTTTTTGCGTTGCTTGCAGCGCTGGACCTTGGCTGGGTGTTTGTTGGGCTTGTCGATGGGCGCGCAAGCCCTGACCATGGCGCAAGCGCGTGGCATGGCCGAGGGCGACACCGATGCACGGCTGCAAGTGCTCAACCAAGCTTTACAGCAAGGCGATGCGGCAACCGCAGTTTTTTTACAGGCGTTGGCCGATGACCAGGTGAAGTTTTCAGGCGACACCGTTTGGGTGTTGCGCGATGGTCAGTCGTTCAGCCCGGTGGATGGCTCGGCCCAAGCCATGCCAGCCGACGCCCAAGATGTGGTCAGCAACAACCGCATGCGCGGTGAAATCGACGCGGCTTTGGCCGCCTTGAGCTTGCTCAGCCCAGACCACGCCGTGCGCATGAAGGCCGCCCAGGCCTTGATCAAAGAGCCCGACGTGGCCAAGGCGCCCCTGATCGCCAAGGCCTTGGCGGCTGAGAGCAACGACGCGATTCGCCAAGCCCTGCAATGGGCCCAAGCGGCGATTGACATCAGCAGCGACGATGTGGCATTGCGGGCTCGGGCTGCCAAGGCCTTGGCCCAAGCCAAGACGCCCGAGGTGCAGCTGCTGCTCAACCAGCAATGGGCCGTGGAGAGCGATGCCCAGGTCAAGGCACAAATTGGTGCTGCCCTGCGCGACATCCAAGCTGCCCTGGCCTGGGGCGAACGCTGGGGGGTGTTGTTCACCGGCTTGAGCCTGGGTTCCATTTTGTTGCTGGTCGCCCTGGGCTTGGCCATCACCTATGGTTTGATGGGCGTGATCAACATGGCCCATGGCGAACTGATGATGATCGGGGCCTACGCCACCTTTGTGGTTCAAGGCCTATTTCGCCAATACCTGCCAGATTGGTTTGATGCCTATTTGATCGCCGCTTTACCGGTTTCGTTTTTGACGGCCGCTTTGGTGGGAGCGGCCCTGGAGCGGGGTGTGTTGCGTCATCTGTATGGCCGCCCGCTGGAGACCTTGCTGGCCACCTGGGGCATCAGCCTGATGCTGATGCAAGCCGTGCGCAGTTTGTTTGGGGCGCAAAACGTCGCGGTGGAGAACCCCAGTTGGATGAGCGGAGGCGTTCAGGTGTTGGCCAATTTGGTTTTGCCTTGGAACCGCTTGTTCATCATTGTTTTTGCTCTGTTGGTGTTGGCCGGCATGGCCTTGCTGATCAGCCAAACGCGCTTGGGCTTGTTTGTGCGCGGGGTGACACAAAACCGCGCCATGGCCTCTTGCATGGGCGTGCACACCGCACGCATTGACACCACAGCTTTTGCCCTGGGTTCGGGCATTGCGGGTTTGGCGGGGTGCGCCCTGAGCCAAGTGGGCAATGTGGGGCCTGACTTGGGCCAAGGCTATATCGTCGACGCCTTCATGGTGGTGGTGCTGGGGGGTGTTGGCCAACTCGCTGGCACGGTTTACGCTGCCTTGGGGCTGGGCGTGCTGAATAAATTTTTAGAAGGTTGGACGGGCGCGGTGTTGGCCAAAATTGCCGTCTTGGTGTTGATCATTGTCTTCATCCAAAAACGCCCTCAAGGTTTGTTTGCGATGAAGGGCCGCAGCGCGGAGGCTTGAAACATGAACACCGCTTTGATACCCACCCCCGCGCCCCTGCTCAGCCCCAGTGGCTGGACCGCTTACATCGTTTGTGTGGCCGTGGTGGCGGGCCTGGCACCTTTGCTCAATTTGATGTTGCCTGTGGGCCACCCCTTGCACTTGAGCGACTTTGCTGTTTCACTGCTGGGCAAGATCATGTGCTACGCCATCTGCGCTTTGGCCATGGACTTGATTTGGGGCTTCACCGGCATTTTGTCCCTGGGCCACGGCTTGTTCTTTGCCTTGGGTGGCTATGCCATGGGCATGTACCTGATGCGCCAAATCGGGCGCGATGGCAACTACAAATCGGACTTGCCCGACTTCATGGTGTTTTTGGACTGGAAAGAGCTTCCCTGGCACTGGGCTTTGAGCGACAGCTTTGCCGCCACCTTGGCCTTGGTGGTGTTGGCCCCCGGTTTGTTGGCCTTGGTGTTTGGGTTTTTCGCCTTTCGCTCGCGCATCAAAGGGGTTTACTTTTCCATCATCACCCAGGCCATGACTTTTGCGTTCATGCTGCTGTTTTTCCGCAATGAGACCGGCTTTGGTGGCAACAATGGCTTTACCGATTTCAAGCGCATTTTGGGCGTGCCCCTGGCCACCCCCCACATGCGCATGGTGTTGTTTGTGCTCACAGGCTTGACCCTGCTGGCTTTTTACCTGTTGGCACGTTGGCTGATGCGCAGCAAATATGGCCGTGTGCTCCAAGCGGTGCGCGATGCGGAAAGCCGATTGATGTTTTGTGGTTATTCGCCCTTGCCCTACAAGCTCAGCATTTGGGTCTTGTCGGCGGTGATGTGTGGGGTTGCCGGGGCTTTGTATGTGCCACAGGTGGGCATCATCAACCCCAGCGAAATGAGCCCTGCCAACTCCATTGAAATCGCCATTTGGGCCGCCGTGGGCGGCCGTGGCAGCTTGGTGGGGCCCATCGTGGGTGCCTTTTTGGTCAATGGGGCCAAGAGCTGGCTGACGGTCACGGCACCTGAAATTTGGCTGTACTTTTTGGGGGGCTTGTTCATCATCGTCACCCTGTATTTGCCCCATGGCGTGGTCGGGTGGGTGCGCCAGATGGTGGGTCGTTGGGGTGCGCGTGCTGCACCATCCAAGGGAGGTGGCGCATGACCCCTGATTTGATGGCACAAGGGGCTGAGCGTTACCAAAAAGCCCAGGCCAAAGCCGCCCAGCCTTCCGAGTCCGGTGGCCGCGCCGCCTCATATGCGCGCTTGCACCAGGCCGGTGAGTTGGATGTGGCGCATGGCCGTATTCTTTACTTGGAAGATGTGCATGTGAGCTTTGATGGCTTCAAGGCCATCAATGGTTTGTCACTGGACATCGCACCGGGCGAGTTGCGTTGCATCATCGGCCCCAATGGCGCGGGAAAAACCACCATGATGGACATCATCACGGGCAAGACGCGCCCCGATGCGGGCCGGGTGTTTTTTGGCAGCACGATTGACCTGTTGCGCCACAACGAACCCGGCATTGCCCAATTGGGGATTGGCCGCAAGTTTCAAAAGCCCACGGTGTTTGAGCACCTCAGCGTTTACGAAAACCTGGAACTGGCCTTGAAAACCAACAAAGGCGTGGCCGCTTCCATGCGCTTTCGCCCCAACGGCCCACAGCGCGATCGATTGGCCGAGGTGCTGCACACCATTCAATTGCCCACCGCTGTGAATATCCTTGCGGGTTTGCTCAGCCACGGTCAAAAGCAGTGGTTGGAGATCGGCATGCTGCTGATGCAAGAGCCCAAGTTGCTGTTGCTCGACGAGCCCGTGGCGGGCATGACCGATCACGAAACCGAGCGCACCGCAGAGTTGTTTTTGACCCTCAAGGGCAAGCATTCGCTGATGGTGGTTGAGCATGACATGTCGTTCATCCGACGCATCTCCGACATCGTGACGGTGCTGTGCGATGGATCGGTATTGGCCCAAGGCACGCTCGATCAGGTGCAGGCCAATGAGCGCGTCATCGAAGTTTATTTGGGACGCTGAGATGTTGAACGTGCAACACATTCACCAGTATTACGGCGGCTCACACATCTTGCGCGATGTCTCCCTCACCGCCCAGCCTGGGCAGATCACGGTCTTGCTCGGCCGCAATGGGGTGGGCAAAACCACCTTGCTCAAGTCCCTGATGGGCTTGGTGCCGATCCGCGAAGGCAGCATCAGCTTTGAGGGCCAACCCATCACCCGCGCCACACCCTATGAACGGGCCCGCGCAGGCATTGGCTACGTGCCCCAGGGTCGGGAAATTTTCAACCGTTTGAGTGTCGAGGACAACCTGCGCATGGGCTTGGCCACCCGCCCAGGAAATGCCCGCATTCCGGCTGAGCTGTTTGAACTGTTCCCCATCTTGGACCAAATGCGCCATCGCCGTGGGGGGGATTTGTCGGGCGGGCAGCAGCAACAGTTGGCGATAGCCCGCGCCTTGGCTGGCGGCCCGAAGTTGTTGGTATTGGACGAGCCCACCGAAGGCATTCAGCCCAGCATCATCAAAGACATTGGCCGCGTGATCCAACAATTGGCCCAGCGCGGCGACATGGCGATATTGCTGTGTGAGCAGTACTACGACTTTGCCCAAGAGCTGGCCGACCAGTACCTGGTGATGGAGCGCGGAGAAATCATCGCTCAAGGGCCCGGCTCAGAAATGCACAGCAAAAATATTCGACAACTGGTGTCGATTTAATGGGGGTCAGATTCCAATTCTTGAGGAGGCTTGCATACCCCAAGATGGCGGTTTAAGAGGGGGAGTCCACCTCACGCAGAAAGCAATACCGCACCGAAAACAGGAAGCGCGAAAAAAGAGGGGCGTTACATCGCCCAAATCCGCGGTTTCACTGTGGGCATGCGCCAGATGTCGGCGCGCCAGCCCAGCCACACCAACTTGAGCAAATGGAACACCCCCTCGACCTGAGGGGCCAACACCCGCACCACCACGATGCGCGGGTCCGGTGAGGTCACGCCCGACCAAGCCTTTAAAGGGCTGTCTTCGCACACTTGGCGCGCCACATCCACAGCCAGCCGGCGCTCTGCCTCGGCCAAGGCATTGCCTTGGGCCAACACCAGGGTGCCCATGCAGCGCTGACCCGCCAGGCCCAAGGGGCTGTTGAGCAAACGTTCATCGCTCGCGGCCAAATCGGCGCGCTCCAACCACATGTCTTTGATTTCCAAGTGCTGCGCATAGCGCCCTTGCTCAAACGCCAAATTGGCATGGGGCAGGCCCAGCGCCAGCATGTCCCACGCCATCACGGCGCTGCCCAGTGACAGTTGGGCCACCCACTGATTCAAGGCTTGGCAACCGCTGTAGGCAATGCTCTCTA
>CAMDJU010000108.1 GCA_945900695.1 Bordetella parapertussis
TCGTGGTTGAACTCGGAGTGGCGCACACCCGTACCAGCACTCATGCGCTGCACATCCCCGGGGGGAATGCCTTTGACATTGCCCATGTTGTCTTGGTGGGCCAAATTGCCCGACAGCACGTAGCTGATGATCTCCATGTCTTGGTGGCCATGGGTGCCAAAACCGGTGCCTGGCGCGATCCGGTCTTCGTTGACCACCCGCAAGTTGCCCCAACCCATGAACTGCGGGTCGTGGTAGCCCGCAAAGGAAAAACTGTGAAACGACTTCAACCAACCATGGTCGGCGTAGCCCCTGTCTTGTGATCGTCGAACCATTTGCATGCCTGTCTCCTTCAGTGGTTTGAACTGTAAAACCGGCCTGTGGCCCCGTGGTTGATGCAAATTGATGGCATCATTCAAAAAATTTGATTGATAAAGGCCCGATCATGCTAACGCCTCGCCAAGTTTTGACCCCCGACAGCCTGGCCATGCTCAAAAACATTGACCATTTGGGCAGCTTTGCCGCTGCAGCGCGCGCCATGGGCCTGGTGCCCAGCGCCTTGAGCTACCGGGTGCGCCAAATGGAGGAAGCGCTCGATGTGCTGCTGTTCACCCGCGCAGCCCGTCAAGCGCGGTTGACCGCTGCCGGGCGCGAATTGCTGCAAGAAGGCCAGCGCCTGCTGGCCGAAATGGACAGCATTGCCCAGCGCGTCAAGCGCTTGGCCACCGGTTGGGAGAGCCAATTCACCGTGGCGTACGACAGCATCATCGACCCGGCGGTGGTGATGGATATGTGCACGGCGTTTTATGCCGACAACCCACCCACGCGGCTGCGACTGCGCCACGAGACCTTGAGCGGCACGCTCTACAGCCTGAGCTCTGGGCAAGCCGACTTGGCCGTGGGGGTGGACATGCAGCTGAGCCCCGCTTTGGGTTTGCGTTTTGCCGAATTGGGGGCCTTGGTGCGCTTTGTGTTTTGTGTCGCACCCCAACACCCGTTGGCCCGCAGCCCCCAGCCTTTGAGCGACGCGAGCATCCAATCTCACCGCGCTGTGGCCGTGGCCGACTCGGTGCCGCAAGGCCAAGGCGTGACCATCGGCTTGCTGCCCGGGCAAGATGTGTTCACCGTGCCCAGCATGGCCCTCAAGCTGGACGCCCAACTGCGCGGCCTGGGCGTGGGGTTTTTGCCCGAACCCTTGGCCATGCCGCACATCAAGGCTGGTCACTTGGTCGCCTGCGATGTACAACGGCCCCAACGCAGTGGCAAGCTGGGTTATGCCTGGCGCGAAGCCCCCGGGGAGGCGGCCGAGACCGCAGACAAGCGCGCTCTGCAATGGTGGCGCAAAGCCTTGGACCAGCCGCACACCCGCAACGCCTTACTGGGGCAATCGAGCACTGTTCAGCGCGCGCCATCGGTGTAAAGTCGGGCCATGGCAGCACATCACATTGCAATCGTGGGCGCAGGCATGGCGGGTATCACCGCAGCCCGCACTTTGGCGCAAGCCGGGCACCAAGTCATGGTGTTTGACAAAAGCCTCGGCGTCGGAGGTCGCATGGCCACCCGGCGCAGCCCATTCGGCGGTTTTGACCACGGGGCGCAGTACTTCACGGTGCGCGATCCCCGCATGGCCTTGGCCCTTCAAACCGTTCCCGACAGCCTGACCCACTGCCGCCCCTGGAGCGCCAATGCCGTGCGCGTGCTCGACCCCTCTGGCCGGGTGGTGGAAGCCGCCAGGCCTGGGCCCGAAGCCCATTGGGTGGGTGTGCCCGGCATGAGCGCCCTGCTCAAGCACTGGGCCCAGCCCTTGGCCGATGCCGGCGTATTGCGCTTGGGCCAACCCGTTCTGTCATTGCAAGCCGACCCGCGCAAAGCCAGTCGCTGGTCTTTGCAAGGTGTGGACACCGAAGGGCACGCTTGGCAACAAGGGGGCTTTGACCGCGTGGTTTTGGCCATGCCCGCCCCACAAGTGGCACACCTGTTGCAATCCAGCCCAGGGCGCGGCGCCGCCAGCAGCTTGATCACGCCCACCCTGGGGGTGCAAATTGCCCCCTGCTGGACCTTGATGCTGGCCTACCCCCAAGCCAGCCAGCCCGGGCTGACCCACTTGGGCCCGCAATGGAATGCCGCCCGCAGCACCCACCACCGCATTGCCTGGCTGGCGCGGGAATCGTCCAAGCCAGGGCGCAGCAGCATCGAGCGCTGGACACTGCAAGCCAGTGCCGAATGGTCGCTCGAGCACCTCAACGATGACGCCGAGCGGGTGCAACTCAAATTGCAACGCGCGTTTGCCGAGTTGACTGGCATCCACACCGGACCCAGCCATGCCCAAGCGCATTTGTGGCGCTACGCCAAAACCACCCACCCCTTGGGTCAGCCTTACCAATGGGACAGCGCCATGGGCTTGGGCACCTGCGGGGATTGGCACCTTGGGCACCGGGTGGAAGACGCCTTCGTCTCTGGCCTCGAACTGGGGCTGCACCTGTGCGGTAAATGAGGCCCTACCGGGGTCGGTTTGCGCCCTCGCCCACCGGCCCCTTGCACGCGGGCTCTTTGGTGGCAGCCTTGGCCAGTTGGCTCGACGCCAAAGCACATGGCGGGCAATGGTGGGTGCGCATCGAAGACACCGATGGGCCGCGCTGCCCGCCAGGCACAGACCAGCTGATCTTGCAGCAACTGGCACAGTGCCATTTGCTCCCCGATGCACCAGTGCAATGGCAATCGCGCCGAACCCACTTGTACCAAGCGGCCTTGGACCGCCTGCGCCAAAGCGGTCGTGTGTATGCGTGCATTTGTTCGCGCAAAGACATTGCCCAGGCCTTGAACGCCCAGGGTTGGTCTGCCCAGCGCCACGCCACAGCCCCCTACCCGGGCACTTGCAAGCGCCAGCCGCCCACGGCACTCCAACGGGTGCAACAGCCCCAAGCCTGGCGCTTTGTTGTGCCCCCTGGCGAATGGCCTTGGCACGACCGTTGGCTGGGTGCGCAATCGCAAGACCTGGCGCAAAGCGTGGGCGATGTGGTGCTGCGCCGCGCCGACGGCCCCTGGGCGTATCAATTGGCGGTGGTGGTGGACGATGCAGACCAGGGCATCACCCATGTGGTGCGCGGTCAAGACCTGGCCGACAACACGCCACGCCAAATGGCCTTGCAACAAGCCCTGGGACTGGCCACGCCCATTTATATGCACACGCCTGTGGTGCTGGGTGAAGATGGCGAAAAACTCTCCAAGCAAAACGGTGCCCAGTCGCTCGACACCCGCCAGCCGCTGGCCTGTTTGCAAACGGCTGCATCGGTATTGGGCTTGTCGGCGCACCCGGGGACCGTGCCCCAAGCCTTGGCTTTTTGGGTCCAACAGTGGGCTAAACAGCATGGCACAAATGCCAGCGCTCAAATGGCACCGTCATAGAACCTAGGGGCCATGAGGCCCAACCCCTTACACCCCTGACAGCCAGGCCATGAAACACCCCCCATCGCAAGGATGGCTCCAACATTGACCCGTCGTGCATGACCCACTGCGGCCCCTAGAATCGGCCGCTTGATGAACCCCAGCACCCCACCCACAGCGCCCAAGCCCAGCGCTCCCGAACCCGCAGCAAAAGCCACCCCCACGCACATGCACAGCGGGGAAGGCCTGCGCAGAGACACGCCTTTTTTGCGCACCATCAAAACCTTTGTGACCCGCGCCGGGCGCGCCACCTCGGGTCAGTTGCGGGCGATCGAAGACCTGGGTCCGCGCTTTGTGCTCCCCTATGCGCCTCAACCGATCGACCTGCCCGCGGTATTTGGACCTGAGCGGGCATTTGCGCCCTTGATTTTGGAGATCGGGTTTGGCATGGGCGAGGCCACGGCCCACATTGCCCGCTTGCGCCCCAGTGATAATTTTTTGTGCTGCGAAGTGCACGAAGCGGGTGTGGGTGCCTTGCTCAAACGCATGCAAGACCCAGCCATCGAGAACATCCGCATCCTGCAACACGACGCGCTGGAGGTGCTTGAACACAACTTGGTGCCCGCCAGCCTGGACGGCATCCACATCTTCTTTCCCGACCCCTGGCACAAACTGCGCCACCACAAGCGCCGATTGATTCAGCCCGCGTATGTGACCCGGCTGACCCAGCGGCTCAAGCCCGGCGCTTATGTGCATTGCGCCACCGACTGGCAGCCCTATGCCCAGCAAATGCTGGCCGTGCTCGGTGCCGAGGCGGGCTTGAAAAACACCAGCGACCAAGCCGATGGCTATTGCACCAAACCCGATTACCGGCCCCTCACCAAATTTGAAAATCGTGGCATCCAACTCGGTCACGGGGTGTGGGATTTGGTGTTCAAGCGGGTATGACGCCAGCCACGCCTGACCCAGCGCCAGACAGCCCCCCCGCTGCGGTCAGCTTTGGCCAAGCTTTTGTCTTTTGGCTCCAATTGGGCTTCATCAGCTTTGGCGGACCGGCCGGGCAAATAGCCCTGATGCACCAAGAATTGGTGGAGCACCGCCGATGGATTTCAGAGCAGCGTTTTTTACACGCGCTCAACTACTGCATGGTGTTGCCCGGACCCGAGGCGCAACAACTCGCCACCTACATCGGTTGGCTGATGCACAAAACATGGGGCGGCATCGTGGCGGGGGTCTTGTTTGTGCTGCCGTCGCTGCTGATCTTGATCGGCTTGTCGTGGGTCTACATCGCTTTTGGCGAGCAGCCTGTCGTGGCCGGTTTGTTTTACGGCATCAAACCCGCTGTGACCGCCATCGTGGTGCAAGCCGCTCACCGCATCGGCTCACGCGCCCTTAAAAACCGCTGGCTGTGGGGCATGGCTGCGGCGTCTTTTGTGGCGATTTTTGCGCTGCAGGTGCCGTTTCCTGCCATCGTGGCGGCGGCAGCCGTGGTCGGCTATGTGGGTGGCCGGATGGCGCCAGATGCCTTTCAGTCGGGGGGTGGGCACGGCACTGCCACCAAATCGTTTGGCCCCGCATTGATCGATGACCACACACCCAGCCCTGCGCATGCCCAGTTTCGCTGGCGCAGGCTGATTCACATCGGGGTGGTGGGTGGCGTTTTGTGGATTGTCCCCATGGGCTGCTTGACCTGGGCCTATGGTTGGGACCACACCCTGACCCAAATGGGGTGGTTTTTCACCAAAGCAGCGCTGTTGACCTTTGGTGGCGCCTATGCGGTTTTGCCTTATGTGTACCAAGGCGCTGTCGGCCATTACGGATGGCTCACACCCACGCAAATGATGGACGGCTTGGCCTTGGGCGAAACCACACCTGGTCCGCTGATCATGGTGGTGGCGTTTGTCGGCTTCATCGGTGCTTATGTCAAAGCCGTGCTGGGCCCCGATGCTTTGTTTTTAGCTGGCGCTGTGGCAGCGTGTGTGGTGACTTGGTTCACCTTTTTGCCGTCTTTTTTGTTTATTTTGGCCGGCGGCCCCTTGGTCGAGAGCACCCACCATCAACTTCAATGGACCGCGCCGCTGACCGCCATCACCGCCGCCGTGGTGGGGGTGATCCTGAACCTGGCTTTGTTTTTTGGCCACCAGGTGCTGTGGCCCATGGGGTTTTCAGGCCCTTTTGACGGGGTATCAGCGGCCTTGGCCCTGGGCGCTGCCATCGCGCTGTTTCGCTACAAGCGAAGCGTGATTCAAGTGATTGCAGGCTGCGCCGTGCTGGGGTTGATGGTCAAGACCATCATGGCTTGAAGCGGCATCAGCCCCCCAAATCCAGAATGCCGTTGAGGCCTTCGCAGGCTTGAGCCATAAAGGCGGCAGGCAACTGCTTCCAGGGGTGCGGCCTTGCAGCCCTTGCGCGCCAGTCAAAGGATTTGGGTTGATGGGTCAACACGTAGCCCACATCTTTTTTGGGTCCCATGTATTTGATCGCAAATGGATTTGTCTCGTTGTAGGTGGCATGCGTCATGGGCAACCCAATCACTATACCGGTGCGCACGTTGAAGGCCTTGGTGGAGAGCACCAGCATCGGGTGCTCGTTTTTCATTTCGTTACCCGCCTGAGGATTGAAATCAATCCAGATCATGTCCCCGCGATCAGGCGCCCAGGATTTGGCGGGCGTAACCATCAAAAAACCTCCGCCCCTACCGGGCGACCATCCGCCATCACCTCGCCACCATGAACTTGTGGGTCATAAACCTTGAGCTTTTGGGCCAGCGTCATTTTGGGCTTGCCCCCCACCCGAACCAAAAATCCTTCGGGCACCACTTCCAGGGTCACGGGCGTGCCACGCGCCACATGCGCCGCCTTGGCCATAGGGGCGGTGATGCGCACGGCCAGCCCATTGCCCCATGTTTGTATGGTTTGTTCGGTCATCACTGCTTCACCCATGGTTATCTCTCCTTTGGTGTTGCGTTCAATGTAAACCAACGCATCCAATGTGTCAACATGTAGAAACAAATCTGCGGCACTCAGCCAAGCCAATCTGAGGCCAATCGAGCAAGCCTTGGCTGGGCCATCCCAAAAAACCAGTGGCATGCCAAAGGCCTTGGCACCCCGTCACTGGGGTTGAGCTAGATGCCGAGGCTTAGGGCGGTTACAAACGCTCAGCCACCCAGGCCTGCACACTGGCCAAGGCCGCGTCCAAACCGGCGGGCTGCGTGCCACCGGCCATGGCCATGTCGGGCTTGCCGCCGCCCTTGCCGCCAACCTGCTGTGCCACAAAATTCACCAACTCCCCAGCTTTGACGCGGCCCATGGTGTCGGCGGTCACGCCAGCGGCGATTTGCACCTTGTCGCCGTCGACGCTGGCCAACACCACCACCGCGGTTTTGAGCTTGTCTTTGAGCTTGTCCAAGGTTTCGCGCAAGGCTTTGGCGTCGGCACCAGGCAAACGTGCGGCCAAGAGTTGGACGCCTTTGACATCGATGGCTTGGGTGCTGAGTTCATCGCCTTGCGATGAGGCCAACTTGCCTTTGAGCGCGGCGAGTTCTTTCTCGAGGCCTTTGACTTGGTCCAGCACCTGGTGGATGCGCTGGTTCAATTCGGCCGTGGGCGTGCGCAAGCTGCCAGCGACCTCTTGCACGGTGCGCTCCAAGCCTTGCACATAGGCCAAGGCGTTGGCACCGGTGACCGCCTCCATGCGGCGCACACCAGCGGCCACGCCGCTTTCGGACACCACTTTAAAGAGGCCAATGTCGCCGGTGCGCTGCACATGGGTGCCGCCACACAGCTCGCGGCTAGAACCAATGTCGAGCACCCGCACCGTCTCGCCATATTTCTCGCCAAACAACATCATGGCGCCGGTTTTTTGCGCGGCCTCGATGTCCATCACCCGCGCTTGTGTGCTGGCGTTGGCCAAAATTTCATGGTTGACCCGCGCTTCGATGTCGGCAATTTGCGCGTCCGTCACCGGCGCGTTGTGGGCAAAGTCAAAGCGGGTGCGCTCGTCGTTCACCAGCGAGCCTTTTTGCTGCACATGCTCGCCCAGCACCTCGCGCAAAGCCTTGTGCATCAAATGGGTGGCGCTGTGGTTGCGCACCGTGGCTGCACGCACACCTGAACGCACGGTAGCGGTCAGGGTGTCGCCCACATTCAACGTGCCTTGGGCCAAAGTGCCATGGTGGCCAAACACATCGGCCTTGATTTTTTGGGTATCGCCCACTTCAAAGCGAGCCGAGCCACAGACCATCTCGCCCTCATCCCCCACTTGGCCGCCGCTCTCGGCGTAAAACGGGGTGGTGTCGAGCACCACCACGCCACTTTGGCCATGGTTCAAGGCCGCCACCGACACACCATCAAAGTAGAGCGCCAAAATTTTGGCGGGGGCTTGCAGGTTCTCGTAGCCGACAAAGGCAGTAGGTGCGCCGCTGTAGTCAAGCGCCTTGTCCATCTTGAACTTGCCAGCCGCACGGGCTTGGTTTTTTTGGCGGTCCATGGCGGCATGGAAACCCGCTTCGTCGACTTGCAAGGCCCGTTCACGGCACACATCGTTGGTCAGGTCCAGCGGGAAGCCGTAGGTGTCGTGCAACTTGAAAGCCACCTCGCCTGGCAAGACCTTGACGCCATCGGCCAAGGCCTCGTCCAAGATGTGCATGCCGATTTCCAGCGTCTCGTAAAACCGCTCTTCCTCGGTTTTCAAAATCGCGGTGATGCGCTCGGCTTGGGCTGCCAAGCTGGGGTATGCCGCCCCCATGAGGGCGACCAAATCGGGCACCAGTTTGTGAAAGAACGGGGTTTTTTGGCCCAGCTTGTAGCCGTGCCGGATGGCGCGGCGAATGATGCGCCGCTGCACATAGCCGCGCCCCTCGTTGGAGGGCACGACACCATCGCTGACCAAAAACGCAGTGGCGCGCAAGTGGTCGGCAATCACGCGCAAAGATGGCGTGGCCAAGTCGGCACAGCCGGTTTCACGCGCTGCTGCTTTGATGAGCGTGGCGAACAAATCGATTTCGTAATTGCTGTGCACATGTTGGAGGATGGCGGCCAAACGCTCGAGGCCCATGCCGGTGTCCACGCAGGGCGCGGGCAAAGGCGTCACCGCACCCGTTTCGTCCATGTTGAACTGCATGAACACGTTGTTCCAGATTTCGATGAAGCGGTCGCCGTCTTCCTCGGGGCTGCCGGGAGGGCCACCCGGGATGTGGTCGCCGTGGTCGTAAAAAATTTCAGAGCACGGGCCGCAAGGGCCGATGTCGGCCATCATCCAAAAGTTGTCGCTTTTGTAGCGTCCGCCTTTGTTGTCGCCAATGCGGATGATGCGGTTTT
>CAMDJU010000109.1 GCA_945900695.1 Bordetella parapertussis
TGCACCACTTCAAAGACGACAGCGGGAAGAGTTGGTATGACCTGACCAGCCAAGCCTTTACCGTGTTTCTACCCGTCAAAAGTGTGGGCGTCATGGGTGACGGCCGCACCTACGAATATGTGGTGGCCCTGCGCGCCGTGCAAACCAGCGACTTCATGACCGCCGATTGGGCCGAATTGCCCTATGCCTTGCTGAAAAAAGTGTCGAGCCGCATCATCAACGAAGTGCGTGGCATCAACCGCATCACCTACGACGTGAGCAGCAAACCGCCGGCGACCATTGAGTGGGAATAAGCATTTTCCACCCAGAGCCCCATGTACCTGCCCCCCCAATTCAACCACCCCGAACACGCGCTGGAGCTGATCCGCAGCCATCCTTTGGCGAGTTTGATCTCCAACGATGACGATGGCTTTCCGTTTGTGACCCATTTGCCCATGCACGTGGAAGCTCAAGGCGAGGTCTGGCAAATGCTGGGGCATTGCGCGCGGGCCAATCCGCATTGGCGCTTTTTGGCCCAACGCCCTGAGGCTTTGCTGGTGTTTCAGGGGCCGCATGCTTTCATGTCCACCCGTGTCTATCCAGACTTGGTACGCGTTCCTACCTGGAGCTACCTGGTGGTGCATGTGAAAGTGCGCCTGCAATTGGTCGATGGTGAAGAAGCCAAAGATGTGCTGCTCAAGCAGTTGATCGCCGACCACGATGCGCCTTATGCCGCGCAATGGCGCGGACTGGCCGAGAGCTACACCCAGGGCATGCTCAAAGCCATCGTGGCCTTCAAAGGCGAGGTGGTCGATGTGAAATGCAAAATCAAACTCAACCAACACCGCAGCGAAGCGCATGAGCGCATGAAGGCCGATTACGCGCAAGGGACGGACCAAGAGCGCACCTTGGCCCAATGGATGGAGAGGCTGGGTTTGTGAACCCGTTGCCAGCCATACAGCCATAACCCGAACATGTCGATAGCCCACGCACCCTTGAGCGATGAAGCGGCGATGGCCTTGGCCTTGGCCCAGGCCCATGCGGCCCAAAATGCCGGCGAAGTCCCGGTGGGCGCGGTGGTGGTGCACCAGGGCAGGGTGATCGGGGCAGGGCACAACAGCCCCATCGGTGACCACGACCCCAGCGCCCACGCCGAAATCAATGCCTTGCGCCAGGCGGCCCAAACCTTGGGCAATTACCGCTTGGAAGACTGTACTTTGTATGTCACCTTGGAGCCTTGCGCCATGTGCTGCGGTGCCATTGCCCATGCCCGATTGGCGCGCTTGGTCTATGGCGCGGCAGAGCCCAAAACCGGGGCGGTGACGTCGGTCACGCGTTTGTTTGATTTGCCCGGCATGCATGCGCCCTTGGTCACAGAGGGGGTGATGGCTGAGGCGTGCGGCGAATTGATACAGTCATTCTTTCGCGAAAAACGAATCATGCAGCAATTGGACAAGCCCCACACCCCCCTGCGCGAAGATGCCGTGCGCACCCCAGATGCGTCATTCGCCGATTTGCCCGGTTACCCCTGGCCACCCACTTACCTCACCGACTTGCCCAGCCTCAATGGATTGCGCATGCATTGTTTGGATTTGGGCCCCAAAGATGCCGACATCACCTGGCTGTGCTTGCACGGCAACCCTGCGTGGAGTTATTTGTACCGCAAGATGATCCCGGTGTTTTTGGCCGCTGGGCATCGGGTGGTTGCACCCGATATGCCGGGTTTTGGTCGCAGCGATAAGCCCAAAAAACCGCAACACCACCAGTTTGAATGGCACCGCCAAGTTTTGCTGGAAATGGTCGAACACCTTGACTTGCAGCATGTGGTGTTGGTGGTGCAAGACTGGGGTGGTATTTTAGGTCTGACCCTGCCCATGGCCCAGCCCGAACGCTATAAAGGTTTGCTGGCCATGAACACCACCTTGGCCACAGGCACCCAGCCCTTGAGTGCGGGTTTTGTTGCTTGGCGACACATGTGCAACGACAAACCATTGTTTGATGTGGGCCGCTTGATGGGGCGAGGTAACCCCCATTTGAGCGCGGCCGAATGCGCTGCCTACCAAGCCCCATTTCCGGATGCCGGGCACCGGGCCGCTTTGCGCGCTTTTCCCAATCTGGTGCCAGAACGACCTGACGATCCCGGCGCAGACCTTTCCCGCCAAGCCGAGTCTTTTTGGCGCGACAGGTGGTCTGGCCGGAGTTTGTTGGTGGTCGGTGAACAAGACCCGGTGCTGGGCGTGCCCGTGATGCAAAGCTTGCAACATACCATTCACCATGCGCCACCTTTATGGGTGCTGCCCCAGGCGGGGCATTTTGTGCAGGAGCATGGGCAAGCCATTGCAGAACGCGCAGTGGCCCATTTTTCTCAATAGGAGCGCTGAATCATGGCCCATGTGTATGTGTATTCCCCTTCCAGCGCGGTGCGCGACAAAGCCGCATTTCGCCGAGGCGTGGCACGCTTGAAAGCCTTGGGGCACGAGGTTGAAGTTGATGCGGCGGCGCTGTCTGCCCACCAGCGCTTCGCTGGGGATGACGAAACCCGCTTGGCCGCCATCACGCGGGCATCGGCCAGCGGTGCAGACATCGCCATCATTTCTCGCGGTGGCTACGGTTTGACCCGTTTATTGCCGCAACTGCCCTATAAAGCCATCGCCAAAGCGGTGGCGCAGGGCACCCAGTTTGTGGGCTTCAGTGATTTTTCTGCGTTTCAAGCAGCGCTTTATGCCCGCCATTCGAGCCCAACATGGTCTGGCCCCGATATGGTCGCAGATTGGGGGCGTGAAGAACTGGATGGCATCATGCAAGACACCTTTCAGGACCTGGCCTTGGGCCAAAACGAAGGGGCAGGTTGGCTTTTGCCGGTTCGCGACACCCGTGCCTTGACCTACCGCCCAGATGGTTTTTGGGCCAAAAAAGCCACGCTGTGGGGGGGTAATTTATCGGTCCTGACCAGTTTGATCGGAACCCCTTATTTCCCAGATATCCGCGGCGGCATTCTTTATTTAGAGGATTTGGCCGAGCATCCGTACCGCATCGAACGCATGTTGACCCAGTGGTTACACGCCGGGATCTTGGCGCGCCAGAAAGCCATTGTTTTGGGGGCATTCACCCACTATGCGTTGGTCAGCCACGATGCGGGTTTTCAATTCAACACGGTGGTCGATCGATTGCGCCAACTACTCAAAGTACCCGTGCTCACCGGTTTGCCGTTTGGGCATGTCGCCACCAAAGTTTGTTTGCCTTTTGGTGCCCAAGCCCAGTTGATGGTTCAAGGTCGGGATGCTTTGTTGCTCTGGACAGATTGACGGGTGGATAGATTGATGGCTTGGCAACCCACGTCCATGGCCAATGGAGCCTTGGGACGGTCATCATGGCCCACGGTTAAAGCGTTACGATGTATATTATGTTAAGTTAAGGATGCGGTTCAAAAGTACTTTCCCGTGCTTTGAGCACCCGAAACCGGTGGATGAAAAACAATCTAAGTTCTTGTAAAGCCGAACCCGTCAAGGTTTGACGGGATAACGTGCGTTCCAACTCGCCATAAAGGCTTGAATGTATGAAGTGGACTCCGCTTTGTGCGGGCCATTTTGGGCAAAGTCCAGCGCACTCAGGCCCAGGTGGTTTATCAGTCGTGGGTCTGCCCCCTCTTCCAGCAGCACTTTGGTGGCCATGGGGGTGCCGTAATGAGCGGCCATCATCAATGGCGTGGTGCCGTTGGGTGACGGGGCATCGATGAATGCATGGTTTTCCAGCAACAAGCGCATCATGGGGACATGGGCTTTGGTGGCGGCATAGTGCAAAGGGGTCCAACCCGGCTTGTTCACATCGGCTTCGCGCTGGATCAGCGCCTCGGCCACGGGCAACAAGTTGTGAAAAGCGGCCAGCATCAAAGCCGTTTCATCGTCTGCGGTGCGCTGGTCAACCCGTGTGCCGGGCCATTTGGCCAGAACCAAGGCAGCTTGGTTGGCGTTTTGGCGAATCGCGGTCAGCAAGCCCGATTGGCCTTTGGGACCGGGGGTGTTGGCGTCAAACCCGCGCTGGAGCAATCGCTCCAAAGTGGGCGCATCATTGTTTTCTGCTGCCAAGAAAAAGTCTTCGTAAGAACCGGCGATGGCCGTATTAATACAAGTAAAAACAATAACTTGAATAATATACTTAAAGTATTGCATGATCTAGAGTTCGGCTGAATAAGCGTTCAAAATTACGACTGGTGGCCTGAGCCACGGCTTCGATGGGCAGGTTTTTGATATGGGCAACTTGCTGCGCCACCCAGGTCACCCAAGCGGGTTGATTGGTTTTTCCGCGGTGAGGTACCGGCGCCAAATACGGGCTGTCGGTTTCGATCAGCAAGCGGTCCAGGGGCATCCAGGCCACGATATCGCGCAAATTTTGGGCATTTTTAAAGGTCAGGATGCCTGAAAAAGAGATGTCAAATCCCATGTCCAAAGCAGCGCGGGCCACGGTCTCTGTTTCGGTGAAGCAGTGAAAAACCCCGCCAATGCTGTCCGTGCCCCCATCTTCGCCGCACTCACGCAAGATCGCCAAAGTGTCCTCACTGGCGCTGCGGGTGTGGATCACCAAAGGCAAACCCGCCGAGCGAGCGGCTTGGATGTGGACCCGAAAGCGATCGCGTTGCCATTCCATGTCAGAAAGATTGCGGCCATTCAAGCGGAAGTAGTCCAAGCCGGTTTCGCCAATGCCCACCACTTTGGGTTGGGCGGCCAGTTCCAGCAAACCAGCCACCGTGGGTTCTGCCACCCCTTCGTTATCGGGGTGTACACCCGCGGTGCACCAAAAATTATCGTAGGCCAAGGCCAGTCCATGCACCTCGGGAAAAGACTCCAAGGTGGTGGAAATCACCAAGGCACGGTCGACCTGCGCCTGCGCCATTTCCGCGCGGACATCGCCCATGCGCGCGGCCAGTTCGGGGAAGTTGATGTGGCAGTGGGAGTCAACGAACATGGGCAAAGGTTTCAGTGTTTGGCTCGCAAAGCCCCTCGGGCTTGGCTGACCAGGGCTTCGAGCATCAAGCCCGCGTTGAAGGGGTGTTCGGCCGAGCGGGCACTGCTCAGCAGGTCTCTTGACCACTGGGTCAGTGCGGCCAGAGGAGCGCCCACCGGCAAGGCTTGGGTGGGGAAGAATCGGGGCGCAGCACCCACGGCAAGCATTAGGCAGTCGTGGCAAATCTTTTGCATCACGGCCACCACTTGCGCGGGGGCCCAGGCTTGCAAAGCCTGGCTGTCGCCACGCGCTACGGCCTGGGGCAAGGCCAGCCAGGTGCTGGCTTTGAGGCCACTTTGCGCCATGGCCCAGGCGTCTTCTGGCCGGCCTCCGGCTGCGTCCAGCAACACCTGTGAATCTGTGGGGGCCACCCCCTGACTGACCAGCCATTGCAAAGCTGGCGCGGCATCCGGCCAACTCAGGGTGTGCGTCTGACAGCGACTGCGCAAGGTGGGCAGCAGTAAGTGCGCAGCTTCGCTGACCAGTAAAAACCGCGTGTCACCGGGCGGTTCTTCCAGGGTTTTCAAGATGGTGTTGGCGGTGATGTGGTTCATCCGCTCGGCGGGGTAAATCATCACGACTTTGTGGCGGCCACCGGAGCGGGTGGTTTGGGTGAAAGCGACCATGTCGCGCGCTGCATCCACCCGGATCTCGCGGCTGGGTTTGCGTTCTTTATCGTCAATTTCTTTTTGGGCTTTTTCGTGCAATGGCCAAGCTTTGTCCAACATCTGGGTCTCTGGCATCAGCAGGCGAAAGTCGGCGTGGGTGCGCAGATCAATATTGCGGCAACTTTCGCAATGCCCACATGCACCCTCCTCGTTGGGCTGTAAACACAACCAAGCGCGGGCCAATTCCAAGGCCAGGGTGTATTGGCCCAGCCCAGATGGGCCCGACAGCAGCCAAGCGTGCCCGCGTTGGTTGAGCAGGGTTTTCAAGGCCGGGGCCAGCCAGGGCGCGGGCGCGGGTCTGGCAGTGGACTGACTCATGGCGCGTTCATGCCCGCAGGCGTGGGCACCATGATGGACAACCAACCGCGGCGCACCAAGGCCTGGGTCAATTGCTGCCAGACCTGGTGGCGGGATTGGGCCGCATCGATGCGCACGATGCGCCCCGGCGCAGCTTGGGCTCGCGCTTGGTAGCCGGCGTGCACCTGGGCAAAAAAGGCCAGGGGCTGAGACTCAAAACGGTCGGGCACACGCGCATCGGCCAGGCGTTCGGCGGCAATGGCCGGGTCCAGGGCAAACCACAGGGTCATGTCGGGTTGCAGCAAATCGCCGTTGGTTTGTCCTTGAACCCATTGCTCGAGTTGCGACAAAACTGCCAGATCAAAACCGCGCCCGTGGCCTTGGTAGGCAAAGGTGGCGTCGGTGAAGCGGTCACACAACACCACCTGGCCCTGGGCCAAGGCAGGCAGGATGATCTCTTGGATGTGGCTGCGCCGAGCAGCAAACATCAGCAAGGCCTCGGTGAGGGGGTCCATGGCGTCGTTCAACACCAACTGGCGCAGTTTTTCGGCCAAGGGGGTACCGCCAGGTTCGCGCGTCAGGGTGACGGATCGTCCCTGTTGGCGAAAGGTATCGGCCAAGCCTTGGATGTGGGTGGACTTGCCTGCCCCGTCCACCCCTTCAAAACTGATGAAAACGCCCTTGCTCATGGTTGGATTGTGCCTTGTCCATGCCCCCGTCAGGGCGTGGTCCCGCCCGGATTGCGTCGGCGTTGGTAGCGGTCGACCGCGGCATTGTGGTCGTCCAAATTATTGCTGAACGCGCTGCTGCCATCGCCCCGGGCCACAAAGTAAAAGGCCGCGCTGCGCTCGGGTTGCACGGCGGAGAGCAAAGCGGCCTTGCCCGGCATGGCAATGGGTGTGGGGGGCAGGCCCTTGCGCGTATAGGTGTTCCAGGCATGGTCGGTTTGCAGGTCGCGGCGGCGCAAATTGCCATCAAAAGCCTCACCCATGCCATAAATCACCGTGGGATCGGTTTGCAGGGGCATGCCCACCCGCAAACGGTTGTGAAACACGCTGGCAATCATGCGCCGGTCACTGGCCTTGCCGGTTTCTTTTTCCACGATGCTGGCCAAAATCAGGGCTTGCTCGGGATCTGTCAACTCGATGCGCTCGGCGCGGGCTTGCCAAGCGCTGGCCAATTGACGGTCCATGGCCTGCATGGCGCGTCGCAGGATGCGCAAATCTGTGTCGCCCTTGCCGTGGGTATAGGTGTCTGGGAAAAACCGCCCTTCTGCCGCTTGGCCCGACCGGCCCAACTGGGCCATGATGGCCTCATCGGTTTGGCCACGGGTCAGGTGTTGCAAATGCTCAGAGCGGTCCAAAGCAGCGCGGAATTGGCGAAATGTCCAGCCCTCGACGAGCACCAGGGCTTGCAAGGATTCCTCCCCACGGCTGAGTTTTTGAAGCAAATCCCAAGCCGATTCACCGGTTTTGACTTCGTAACTGCCGGCACGCAACAAACGCGATTGGCCGCTCAAGCGGATGAACCAATAAAGCACACTCGGGTTGACCTCGATGCCGCTGTCGACGCTGTTTTGGGCGATGCCGCGCACCGAAGTGCCAGGCTCAATGGTCAACTCCACCACCTCGCGGGCCAGGGGCAAATCGCGCAACACCCATCCCGCCATGGTGGCCAAGCACAGTGACACAGCGAGCAAGGTGATGAGCAGCCATCTGCCCCATGGGTAACGCAAGGCCTGGGCTTTCTAAAGGAAAAGAGCAGGCGATGATAATTCAGCCCATGACCCATATGAGCCCACACCTCACTTTGCCACCGGCAAATTTCCACGGCGCTTGCGAATTGCCCCATTTGGGCGTGATCGAGGTCAGTGGCAGCGATGCGGTTTCTTTTTTGCAAAACCAACTCACCCATGATCTGGCTTTGCTGCCTGCCGATGGCGTGCGGTTCAGCTCGTTTTGCAATGCCAAAGGGCGCATGCAAGCCACTTTTGTGCTGTGCGTTCCGTCACCTGACATGGTTTTGATGGTGTGCCGCCGCGATGTGTTGGCCGCTTTTTGCAAACGCCTGTCCATGTTTGTTTTGCGAGCCAAGGCCCGCTTGCGCGACGCCACGCAGGAGTTTGCGCTGTGGGGCCTGGTGGGCGGACCCCTGCCCTCAACTTGGAAAAAGCAAAACCATTTGGGCGGCACCGCCATGGGCCTGTACCCGGCGGCCGGGCAAGCGCGGGCTTTGTGGCTGGCCCCAGCGGGGCAGAGCCCGCTCAGCCCCACCCATTCAGACGCATTGAGCGAGGACGCCTGGCTGTGGGGCGAGGTGATGGCCGGCGTGGCCGACGTGCAAGCCGCCACGGTGGAGGCTTTTGTGCCCCAAATGCTCAACCACGAGTCCATTGACGGGGTGAGCTTCAAAAAAGGTTGCTATCCCGGTCAAGAGGTGGTGGCGCGCAGCCAGTTCAGGGGGGCCATCAAGCGCCGGGCTTTCATCCTGTCGGGGCCACCGATGCAAGTGGGTCAAGCGGTCTTTTCAACCCAAGACCCCAGCCAAGACTGCGGCACCATCGCCCAAGCGGCCAGCAACGGCGACACCGGTGGCGTGGCCATCGCCTGTTTGCAAACCGCCGCCGCCGATGCCGCCGCCCTGCATTTGGGCGCGCCCGATGGACCGCTGCTGCAACTTTTGCCCCTGCCCTATCCCTTGCGCGACGATATTT
>CAMDJU010000110.1 GCA_945900695.1 Bordetella parapertussis
CATACCAATCGATGACCATGCGCTGCTTCTCGGCGGTCAGCATGGGCTCTGTGTCTTGGTTGTCCAAGGTCAAAAGTCGCTTGTCGATGTACGACACATTTTGAAATGGCGGGGGCAGTTTGACGTGCAGGCCAGGCTCTGTGATCACATCTTTGATTTGACCCAGGGAGTAGACAACCCCGAATTGACGTTGATCGACCACAAAAAGTGTGGAGCTGATGATCAACAAGGCCACCAGGCCAGAGGTGATGTAAAAACCAATTTTGTTCATGATGGATGACCTGGGCTTTCAGCGGGCGTCGCGGTCGCGGGAGCGAGCACCATCGCGGTTTCGCACATCCGCATTGGACGAGTTCGTCGGGGCATTGTTGTCAGCACCTGTCGATGGCACGGGTGCACTCGATGCCGCAGCGGTGGATTGGGTGGCCTGCATGATTTTGTCCAGGGGCAGGTAGAGCAAATTGGAGCCTTGTTTGGACTCAACCAGCACTTTGGTGACATTGCTGTAGATTTGCTGCATGGCATCGATGTACATGCGGTCGCGCGTCACTTGCGGGGCTTTTTGGTACTCGTTGAGGACCGATCGGAATCGCTGCCCATCACCTTGCGCCTGCGCAATGATGCGGGATTTGTAGCCTTCCGCTTCCTCTTTCAAGCGGGATGCAGCACCAACCGCCCTGGGCACCACATCGTTGGCATAAGCTTGGGCTTCGTTTTTGGCGCGCTCGCGCTCTTGCCCAGCCTTGAGCACATCGTCAAAGGCGGCTTGCACCTGCTCGGGAGGTCGCACACCCCCTTGCTGCAAATTGATGCCCACCACCTCGATGCCCACTTTGTAGCGGTCCAAGATGATTTGCATGATGGCCCTGACACGCGGACCAATTTGATCGCGCTCTTCGGACAGCGCAGAATCCATGCGCATTTTTCCAACCACCTCGCGAACTGCGGTTTCAGCGGCCTGAACCACCGCATCTGTGGGATTTTTGCTTTCAAACAAATACGCCCGGGCATCGGTCAATCGGTATTGCACCGCAAATTTCATTTCCAGAATGTTCTCGTCCTCTGTGAGCATGGCCGACTCACGCAAACCTGTGGCTTTGATGACCGTGTCTCGGCCGATGTCCAAAGACCTGATTTGGGTGACAAAAACCAACTCATGGCGCTGTACCGGGTATGGCAAGCGCCAATTGAAACCCGCGCCCACCGTGCTCTGGTAACGACCAAACTGGGTGATGACAGCTTGTTGACCCTCTTGGACAATGAAAAAGCCGGTACCCAGCCAAATCAAGATGGCAATCGCCGCAATCACACCCATGCCTGCTCGGGCGTTTCCCATGTCGGGCTTGAAACCACCCCAATTGCCACCACCGGAGCCCCCGCCAGAGGAGCCACCACCCGTGGGACCACCCCGTTTGCCGCCCATGAGCTGGCCCAGTTTGCGATTGAAGTCACGCCAAATATCGTCCAAATCAGGCGGCCCAGAGCTGGGTCTGGGCGGCTGTTTTGGGGGTGACTCGTTGTCGGGCTTGGCCTCTGAATCTGGGGGCCGTGGGGGGTTGGCACCCGGGTCATTATTGGAAGAGGAGCCTTGTTGTGGCGATCCTTGGCCGTCAGGCGCCCTGCCCCAGCGGCCATCATTGAGATTGAACATCCCCACCAGGCGCTTGGCCCATCCCAAACCCATAGGGTTCCATCGATTAAGGTTCATGCGAGACCAACATTTCAGTCTAAAAGATATCCATTGTGCCCAATATCCAAAGTCCCTCTTTGACCTGGGTCGTAGAAAGCGTCAAAAGGCATGGGTCTGGCGTGAGCACCACCATCGGTCACACGGGCTCGGCGACTTGCGAACGATGTGACCTCAGGGCCAATTCGGTGCGCAACTCGGTCAAACCCAATCCGGTTTGGGCACTGATGAAAAACCGGTCCACCGGCACACCATCGAGCTCGTAGAGATCATGCGTTTGCACGGGCTTGCGAAAATCAGGCAAGGCGTCCACCTTGTTAAAGACCAAAAGCTGCGGGATATGTTGGGCACCGATCTCTTCCAAAACATTTTGGACTTGTTGAATTTGCGCCGTCCACTCTGTGTGGTGGGCATCCACCACATGCAAAAGCAAATCAGCCTCGGCCGCCTCTTGCAAGGTGGCCGCAAATGCTTTGACCAGGCCGTGGGGCAAATCGCGGATGAACCCTACGGTATCGGACAGCAACACCGAAGTGGCCAATCCATCTGATTGACCCAGGTAGATTTGTCGGGTGGTGGTGTCCAATGTGGCAAACAATTGATCCGCGGCGTAGCTTCGTGCTTTGACCAAGGCATTGAACAAAGTGGATTTGCCCGCATTGGTATAGCCGACCAAGGAGATGCGAAAGGAATCCTTGCGCAATCTTTGCTTGCGCTGTGTTTGGCGTTGGCGCATGACTTTGTCAAGCCGCTCGCGGGTGCGTTTGATGCCCTCGCCCAGCATGCGGCGATCGAGCTCAATTTGGGTTTCACCCGGCCCACCGCGATTGCCAATACCGCCGCGCTGTCGCTCCAAATGGGACCACCTGCGCACCAATCGGGTGGACAAATATTGAAGCCGTGCCAATTCCACCTGAAGTTTGCCCTCGTGACTGCGGGCACGCTGGGCAAATATTTCCAATATCAACAAGGTGCGGTCATTGACCGGCATGTCCCAATGGCGCTCTAAATTGCGCTGCTGGGCAGGGCTCAAGGACTGGTCGAAAACCACCTCAACCGCGCCCAGTTGGGAGGCCAATGCTTTGATTTCCTCGGCCTTGCCTTTGCCCACAAACAACGCCGGATCAGGCGCTTGGCGCTTGCAAGTGATTTTGCCAACCGGGTGCATGCCGGCACTTTGAACCAGCAAAGCCAACTCTTCCAAATTGGCATCGAACCCATCGGTGTGGAAATCCACCCCCACCAACAAGACCGGGGTGGCTGTTGAGTTGGTCTTGTTATTCAAAAGATGCGGGGTGATCTGGGGTGCACAACAAGCACCAAGGGCAGACAATCCAGCAGATGATGGGCGTGATGTTCAGGCACCCTCTGCCGTGGGAGCGACTTCGTCGGATTGGTAGGTCACTGCGCGCCCAGGAACAATGGTAGAAATAGCGTGTTTATAGACCATTTGGGTGACTGTGTTCCTCAGAAGAACCACATATTGGTCAAAGGATTCCACCTGCCCTTGCAATTTGATGCCATTGACCAAATAAATCGATACTGGAATGTGTTCTCTGCGCAATGCATTGAGAAACGGATCTTGTAATAACTGCCCTTTGTTGCCCACGATATTCTCCGTGTTGGTGATGAAGCTTCGACCTTACCACATGCCCCTGATGGGGGATTTGCGCTGGCGCAAAAAACTCAATCTGCCTTGTTTTTGTAGGGGTTTTCTGAGGTTTTCATTTCGATGCGCAAGGGCGTGCCCTCCAAATTGAAAGCTTTTCGAAATCGACCTTCTAAATACCGCTTGTAAGACGCGCCCACATGCTCCAAAGAGTTGCCATGGATGATGATGACCGGTGGGTTCATGCCGCCTTGGTGGGCATAGCGCAGTTTGGGTCTGAACATGCCCGCCCTTTGGGGGGATTGAAATTGCACCGCTTCCAGCAACAAGCGTGTCAACACCGGGGTGGTCATTTTGCAGGTGGCCGCACGATGGGCCTGCGTGATCGAGGCCCACACAGGAGCCAACCCTTGGCGTTTTTTCGCCGATATGAGGTGAATGGCCGCAAATTTCAAAAAAGCCAAACGGGCCTCGATGGACCGATGCACCAACTCACGTTGATAAGCGTCTACTGCGTCCCATTTGTTGACCGCCAAGACCACGGCTCGCCCACTCTCCAAAATAAAACCAGCAATGTGCGCATCTTGATCGGTCACCCCTTGGGTGGCATCTAAAAGCAGCAAGACCACGTTGGCAGACTCAATGGCTTGCAGGGTTTTGACAACGGAAAACTTTTCGATGGCTTCAAAAACGCGCCCTTTGCGACGCAGGCCAGCAGTGTCGATCACCTCATAGCGCTGACCGCCCCGCTCAAAAGGCACACTGATCGCATCTCGGGTGGTGCCGGGTTGATCAAATGCGACCAAGCGCTCCTCACCCAACCAGTTGTTGATCAACGTTGATTTACCCACATTTGGGCGCCCTGCCACGGCCAGTTTGATGGTTCCCTCGGCGCAAGCATCGTCTTCAGCACCAAAGAGTCCTGTGTCATACAGCGGTTGAAGCGCCACCTCGACCAAACTGCGAATACCCTGACCATGCGCCGCTGACACCGGATGCACTTCGCCCAAGCCCAATTCGTAAAATTCTGAAAGCTGCACGCCTTGCTGCATGCCCTCGGCTTTGTTGGCGGTGAGAACACAAGGCTTGCTGAGTTTGCGCAAAAAATTGGCAATGTCATGGTCTTGGGCGCTCAAGCCCTCGCGGGCATCGACCACAAAAATCACCACATCGGCTTCAGCCACGGCCTGCTGGGTTTGCTTGGCCATCTCTTTATAGATGCCGCCCGATGCATCGGGCTCAAACCCCCCCGTATCCACCGCTATGAATTCAAAGGCGCCTTGTTTACCCTGCCCGTAATGGCGATCCCGGGTCAAGCCGGGGAAATCGGCAACGATGGCGTCTCGCGACTGGGTCAATCGATTGAAGAGGGTGGATTTGCCCACATTGGGCCGCCCCACCAGGGCCAATACAGGCTTCATGGCTGGGCAGGCGAAATCTGCCAGGCCTGCACCAATCCTTTGCGGGTTACCGTGATGATGCGGTCTTGCGCCGCAGTGGGGTTGGCGGCCCACCCACTGCCATCACTGGCAACGCGGTGAATCAATGCGCCATCTTGGTTGGAGAAGAAATACAACTGTCCACCGCTGTCGCCCACTACCGAAGCGGTCGGGGTGACCAGGGGGGCGGTCAACTGACGGTAACGCAAGCGGTCAGATTCCCACAGTTTTTCACCATTGCTTCGGCTCCAGGCCATCAGCATGCCATTGCCGTCCGAGGCCAAGAGCATGCGGTCGTTACCCGACAGGCCTTGATCACCCACCGATCGGCGACTCCACAACACAGCGGCATTGCGGGTATCGACGCAGCCGATTTGGGCTTGGAATGCCCGGGCACAAACCACTGTTGAAGCACGCGATGCGGGGCCCACCAGGTCGACCAAACGCTCCATGTCATTGGTGCCCCGGGACGTGCCAATCGAGGCTTCCCACAAAACAGCGCCACTGAGAGGCTGAATACCGACCAAACGTCCGCCTTGGCCAGCGACCAACATGTCGCCCACGGGCAACAACACACCCATTTGTCGCAGCACCAAGGGCTCGCCCGGGCGGGATTGGCTCCACAGCACCCGACCATTGGCGGCATCAAAGGCCCAAACACTGCGGTCGGCACTGAGCACAAACACCCGACCTCCGGCCACCAGGGGTGGCGTGAAGGACTGGGCCGTCATGGCTTTGCGCCAAATTTCTTTGCCGTTGCGGATCACGATCAACTCGTTTTGCTGGCCCATGACCGCATAAAACTGACCATCGCTGCCCACCCCAGCACTCAAAGGCCCCACCTGCGTGCGCCACAACTCACGCCCCGTGGCAAGGTCCAAAGCCCAAACTGCGCCTCTGGCGTTGGCCAATGCCAAACCATTGGTTTGCACATTGACAGCCAATGGAATGTCAATGGCGCCGGCCACAAATGACCATGCGGATTGCAGGCGCAAAGTGTTGGGCACGGCACCTACGTCAGCCGGCTTGACCTTGGGACTGGAACCACAGCCCACCACCAAAGACAGCGCCAAACAACCAACCCAAAAGAAAAGATTTTGGGGGCTCATGGCTCGAAGCCTCAAAAACCACGCCATCACGGCTTATCCGTTTCTGGGGCTTTGGGGGCTACGCCGAGAGCTGCCAATTTGATTTCGAGCAACCGGCGGTATTCAGCCCGCTCATCCATGGCCTTCCAAGCATTTTGGTAGAGACCGATGGCATCGCTCTTTTTGCCTTCCAGCATGGCCAAATCACCCAAGCGGTCTTGAACCAGGGCTTGGTAAGCGCTGGGCAAAGAGGCCGTCAACAACTGGCGAGCTGCTTCATTTTGCTTTTTGTCAATGAGAATGGCCGATAAACGCAACCGGGCAACAGCTTGATAACCCGCATCAGAACCATGCTCGACAACCCATTGCAATTGGGTTTGGGCATCGTCTACGCGCTCTTTTTCGTGCAACATTTGCGCCAACAACAACCCGGACTGAGTGGCATAAACCGTGGACCCGAACTTGTCCTTGATATCAGACACAGCCCGCTCCATCAGGGCCAGATCGGCGCTGCGTTGGGCCCGTTCCACGGTATCGAACAACACCGTGGCCTGAGAGGCCTGTTGCCGTTGCCAGTAATTCCAACCGTTGTAGCCCAAATAAGCCAAAGCCAACACCGCCATGACCGTGCTGATGGCGTTGCCCCATTGCGCCCAAAAATGCTTGAGCTGATCGAGTTGTTCTTGCTCTTCTAAGTCGAGATTCGTCGCCATGGTATTCCTAAAGAACCTGCGATTGTAGGTGGCTTGCCCATGCCGCTAACTCCGATAAAGAGAGCGTGTCTTGCTCAGCGCTGGCGTCACGCAAAGACTTGCGCCCGACCACACCACGCTGCAACTCCTGCGGCGCAAAAATCAAGGCATATGTGGCCCCCGAAGCATCTGCCTTTTTGAACTGGGTTTTCATGCTGCTCCACTCCAAACGGGGGCTGGCATGCATTTGCACACTCAAACCAGCTTGTCGCAAGGTTTGGAGGTGAACCAAAACCTGAGGCACATCCCCAGCGTCGCCAATGATGGCATACACATCGGGCTTGGGCGTGCTGGGCAACAAAGCTTGCTCGCGCAACAGCTCAATGACGCGCTCTACCCCCATGGCCCAGCCAATGGCTGGCGCAGGTTTTCCGCCCAACTGCTCAACCAGCGTGTCGTAGCGGCCACCGCCACAAATGGTGCCTTGGGCCCCCAAGCTGTCGGTGATGAATTCAAACACCGTGAGGTTGTAGTAATCCATGCCTCGCACCAAGCGCGGATTGATCCGGTAAGGAATCTGGCTGGCATCGAGCATTTGGCGCAAACGATTGAAATGGTCCAATGATTCGGCACCCAAAAAATCCATCAGCTTGGGCGCACCGTTGACCAAATTTTGAAGGTCCGGATTTTTGGTGTCCAAAATGCGCAAGGGGTTGGTGTGCAAGCGCCGCTTTGAATCCGCATCGAGCAGGTCTTCATGCTGCTCAAGATAGGTGATCAAGGCCAAGCGGTGCGCCTGACGCTCAGGCAGTTGACCCAAGCTGTTGAGCTCCAAACGAACATCCACCAGTCCCAAGGTTTTCCACAAATGGTGTGCCAATAAGATGATTTCGGCATCCACTTCGGGGCCGGCAAAACCCAATGCCTCGGCCCCAATTTGGTGGAATTGGCGGTATCGGCCACGTTGCGGTCTTTCATGGCGAAACATCGGGCCCATGTAATAAAGCCTTTTGCCACCCTCGTACAACATGGAGTGCTCAATGCTGGCGCGCACCACACCGGCGGTGTTTTCCGGCCTCAAGGTCAGCTCTTCGCCATTCAATCGGTCGGTAAAGGAATACATCTCCTTTTCAACGATGTCGGTGACTTCACCCAAGCCGCGCACGAAAAGCCCTGTGGGCTCAACGATAGGGGTGCGTAAATTTTGGTAGGCATGGCGGCGCATCAAATCCCGCACAACCCCTTCTAACCACTCCCAATCAGCAGACTGCGGCGGCAAGACATCGTTCATGCCCTTGACAGCTGATATTTTGTCGACCATCTTCAAATCTTTCTTTGCATCCGTTCAAACGGTGCTGTATTTTTTTTCAATGTATTTCTCAAGGATGGCGTGAAATTCATTGGCAATATTGTCGCCACGCAAGGTCATGGCCTTCTCGCCGTCAATGAAAACCGGGGCCGCGGGGATCTCACCGGTGCCCGGCAGGCTGATGCCAATGTCAGCGTGCTTGCTTTCGCCGGGCCCATTGACGATACATCCCATCACCGCCACCTTCAAGTGCTCCACACCCGGGTATTGAGACCTCCAAATGGGCATCTGGGCGCGCAGGTAGTCGTCAATCTTCTTGGCCAACTCTTGGAAAGTCGTGCTGGTGGTTCGACCACAACCCGGGCATGCCGTGACACTGGGCACAAATGTGCGCAAGCCCAGAGATTGCAAAATTTCAGATGCAATCACCACCTCTTGCGTGCGTGACTCACCGGGTTGCGGGGTGAGCGAGACACGAATCGTGTCGCCAATGCCCTCTTGCAACAAAATGGACATGGCCGTGGCAGAGGCCACCGTTCCTTTGGTGCCCATGCCCGCCTCGGTCAAGCCCAAATGCAATGGATGGTTGCAGCGTTGAGACAATTCGCGATAAACCGAAATCAAATCTTGCACCCCAGAGACTTTGCAGCTGAGCATGATTTGCTGCGGCGCCATGCCCAGTTTTTGGGCCAGTTGGGCAGAGTC
>CAMDJU010000111.1 GCA_945900695.1 Bordetella parapertussis
GACAACCACACCTGGCTGCGCTCGCGGGCGAATTGCAGCTTGGCCGTGGCGTCCATGCCCTGAGCTTGCACGTCCTGGGGCTGAATTTCCTTGTAACTCATGCCCACAATCGGGACTTGATGGCGCTGGGCAAAGTCCACCAACAGGGGATGCTCTTGGCGGCAGGCCACGCACCAGGTGGCCCACACATTGAGCAACCAGACCCGGCCTTGCATCTCGGCCGGGCTGAACGTGCCCGCCGCCGGATCGAGCATGGGCAGGCTGAAGGCGGGCGCTGGCTTGTTGATCAAGGGGGATGGAATTTCATGCGGGTCGCGCTGCAAGCCCAGGCCCAAAAAAATCACCAAGCCAAAAAACAAACCCAAAGGGATGAGAAATTTTTTCATGCGCCAACCTGCGGCGCGACACCGGCGGGCATGGGTTCAGTGCGCGCGCTGGCGGCGCGGTAACGCCGGTCCACAGCGGCCAAGCCACCCCCCAAGACCATCAGCAACACCCCGGCCCAAATCCAGGGCACAAAAGGCTTGTAGTACACCCGCATGCTCCATTGCGGCGTGGGCCCGTCAATCGGGTCGCCCAGCGACACATACAAATCGCGCAAAAAACCCGAATCGATCGCCGCCTCGGTCATGGGCATGGCGGTCGAAAAGTACCGCCGCTTTTCTGGGTACAGCCGGTCGATGGGCTGGCCGTTTTTCAGCACCTCGACATCGGCGCGCACCGCCCGGTAATTGGGCCCCTTGACCTCGGACATGCCTTGCAAGCGAAACGCATACGGCGCGATGGTCACCACGTCACCCACGCCCATGCGCACATCGCGCTCCACCTCATAGGACTTCACGCCGGTGATGCCGGCCACCACCACCGCCAAACCGATGTGGGCGCATTGCATGCCCCAATAGGCCGCACCAATTTGCCCCGGTTGCTGCCAGCGCAGCACCATGTGTTGCACCGACCCCAGGACCACCCAGGCGGCCAAGAAAAACCCAAACGCCGCGCCGATGGACCATTCACCCGCCAGGGCCGGTGCGGCCAAACCCACACCCAATGCGGCCAGCGCCACCCAGCGCAAACGCAGCAGCAACTCGCCCCAGTTCGACTCGCGCCAACGCACCACCGTGCCCGGCACCATGATGACCAACAAAGGCACCATCAGGGGCACGAACACCGCATTGAAATACTGTGGCCCCACCGACAACTTGCCCAGGTCAAGGGCATCGATCACCAGGGGGTAGATGGTGCCCAGCAGAACCGCCGCACAAGCCACCACCAGCAACACACTGTTGGCCAAGAGCAGGGTCTCCCGCGAGAACAAACTCACCGCCTGCCCCATGCGCACCTTGGGCATGCGCCAGGCGTACAAGGTGAGCGAAAAGCCCACCACCACAACCAAAAACATCAAGATGAACACGCCACGCTTGGGGTCAGACGCGAACGCGTGCACCGAGGTGAGCACCCCCGAGCGGACCAAAAATGTGCCCAACAGCGAGAGCGAAAACGCGCTGATCGACAACAACACCGTCCAGGCCTTGAAGTTGCCGCGCTTGTCGCTGGCCATGAGCGAATGTATCAACGCCGTGCCCACCAACCAGGGCATGAGCGAGGCGTTCTCCACCGGGTCCCAAAACCACCAACCGCCCCACCCCAATTCGTAATATGCCCACCATGAACCCAGGCCAATGCCAAAGGTCATGAACAACCAAGCCACCAAGGTCCACGGCCGCGACCAACGCGCCCAGGCTGCGTCCAAACGCCCTGCCATCAAGGCCGCGATGGCAAAGGCAAAGGCCACTGAAAAGCCCACATAACCCATGTACAGCATGGGCGGGTGAATGATCAAACCGGGGTCTTGCAACAAGGGGTTCAGGTCGCGCCCATCGGCAGCAGCGGGCAGCAAACGCTCAAAGGGGTTGGACAAGGCCAAGATGAACAGCAAAAACCCCACCGACACCCAACCCAACACGCCCACCACCCGCGCCACCATGGCCTGGGGCAGGCTGAAAGAAAACGCCGCCACCGCCGCCGTCCACATGGCCAGCATCAGCACCCACAACAACAACGAGCCCTCGTGGCCGCCCCACACCGCGGCCGCCCGGTACACCGTGGGCAACAGTGAGTTGGAATGCTGGACCACATACAAGACAGAGAAGTCGTTGTTCACAAAACACGCCGTCAAGGCCGCAAACGACAGCGCCACCAGGCCGAAATGGGCAAATGCCGTCGGACGCGCCAGCGCTTGCCAAGCGGCACGTTCGCGCCAGGCACCCCACAATGGCAGGGTGGCCTGAACGCAGGCTACCAACAGCGCCAGGATCAGGGCAAAGTGGCCAAGTTCAGCGAGCATGGTTGTCTTTCATGGTTTGACAGTTTGGGCCGCTTGGCCCGCGGTGGCTTTGTCCAAGGCGTGCTGGGCCTCGGGCGGCATGTAGTTTTCGTCGTGTTTGGCCAGTACCTCGGTGGCGGTGAACAAACCATCCGCCCCCAAGCGCCCCTGGGCCACCACGCCCTTGCCCTCTTTGAACAAATCGGGCAGCAAGCCGCTGTAAACCACGGGAATGTCGCGGGCGGTGTCGGTCACCACAAACTGCACTTGCATGTCTTGGCGCTGCAAGCTGCCGTCCTTGACCAAACCCCCAATGCGAAACATCCGACCTTGGGGAGCCTCGCCTTGGGCCACCTGGGTGGGGGTGAAGAAAAACACCAAATTGCTCTGGAACGCATTGAGCACAAAAGCCGCGGCGGCGCACAGCACCAGCACCCCCAGCGCCACCCACATGAACCGGCGTTGGCGCGCCGTCATGGCTGTGCCCCCGCGCTGTCGTGGGCATGCGCAGCCTGCTCGGCACGCAGCCAAGCCAAGGTGCGAACGCGCTCGCGCCGGGCCCACCATGACTCAACCCCCAATAACGCAAAACTCATGCCCACACTGCCCCAAACGTACAGCGCATAGCCGCCCATGTGCCAAAAAGCCGCCCAACTCTCCCACCTCATGGCCGCACCCCCGGATTGACTTCGGGCAACTGGGCCACCCAATCGGCATGGCGTTCACGCTGCAAGATCAGGCTGCGGGTGCGGTAGAGCACGATGGCCAGCGTATAAACCCAGCACGCCAAAGCCATGAGCAGCATGCCCCACAGCATGGTTTGCGCCATGCTGGGCGCCCGGGTCAAAGAAACGGAAGCACCCTGGTGCAAGGTGTTCCACCATTTGACCGAGAAATAAATAATGGGCACATTGACCGCGCCCACAATGGCCACCAAAGCCCCCGCACGGTCGGCGCGGCGCGGGTCTTGAATGGCCGAGGTCAAGGCGATGAAGCCGATGTACAAAAAGAACAAAATCAACTCCGACGTCAGCCGTGCATCCCACACCCACCAGGCACCCCACATGGGTTTGCCCCACAAGGCACCGGTCCATAGGGACAGAAACGCAAACAAAGCCCCGGTGGGCGCCAAGGCTTGGCTCAGCATGCCAGCCAATCGGGCGCGAAACACCAAACACACCACGCCCCAAAAGGCCATGGCCAAATAAATGATCATTGACATCCATGACACCGGCACATGGACAAAAATGATGCGGTAGCCCTCGCCCTGTTGGGCATCGGTGGGTGCCACCATGAAGCCCACCCACATGCCTGCCAACGCCAACGCCAGGGCCAGCAGCGCCAAGGGCTTCCAACACACACCCGCCAAACCATAAAAGGTCTGGGGTGCAGCGTAATGGGTCCAGGCAATGCGGCGCATGGGTTTATTCCAGGGCGATGCGCAAGGCTTGGGCACAGGCCCAGGGGCTGAACAAGCCAGACAAAAGCAACAAAGCCATCAATATCGACAAATGAGCCTCGCTGCCCAAACCAGCGGCCAAGGCCTCTACCGCACCGGCGCCAAACACCAGCACCGGTACAAACAAGGGCAGCACCAACAAGGCGAGCAAGACACCGCCGCCACGCAAACCCAGGGTCAAGGCTGCGCCAATGGCTCCAATACAAGACAACACGGGGGTACCTATCAAGAGGGACAGGGCCAACACGCCCAGGGCATCGCCAGACAGGTCAAACAAGACCCCCAGCAATGGCGCTAATAATACCAATGGCAAACCACACAAGACCCAATGCGCGGCGATTTTCGCCACAACCAGCAAGGTCAATGGCGTGCCCGACAACAGCATTTGCTCCAAAGTGCCATCGCGGTGGTCGGCCTCAAACAAGCGGTTCAGCGCCAGCAAACTCGCCAGCAATGCCCCCACCCACAGCACACCGGGCGCGAGCATGCGCAGGGTGGCACGCTCCGGGCCCACCGCCAGGGGGAACAAAGCGGCCACCACCACAAAGAAAAACACCACCGTCAGCACCTCGCTGGGGCGGCGCAAAGCCAGCAGCAGATCGCGCCGCAGCAAAGACCACAGCGCGCTCATGCCCGGCCCAATCGGTGGCTGCGGTTGTCGCCGCTGGCCAAGTGCACCGCCTGGTGACTGGTGAAGACCACCATGCCCCCGCGTGACACATGGTTTTGCATCAGCTCTTGCAACACCCCACAGGCGGCGGTGTCCAAAGCCACGAAGGGCTCGTCAAGCAACCAGAGTCGCGCCGGGCTCAGGCCCAAGCGGGCCAAGGCCACGCGCCGCATTTGGCCTTGCGACAAGACCTGCAAAGGCAGGTGCTCGCGCCCGCGCAAACCCATTTGGTGCAAGGCCTGCAGGGCCGCATCGGGCACCCACGCCTGGCCGCTCAAGGCCGCGGCGAAGTGCAGGTTTTCCAAAGCGCTCAAGCCCTCTTTCAAGGCCAAGGCATGGCCCAGGTAAAGCATGTCGCGCAAAAAACCTTCGCGCTCATGGGTGGTGGGCTGCCCCGCCCACAGCACCTGCCCGGCCAAGGGCAGCGCCAAACCGCACAACAGACGCAGCAAACTGGTTTTGCCACTGCCGTTGTCTCCTTGCAGGTGCAGGCTTTGACCGGGAAAGACCGACAGGTTGAGCCCTTCAAACAGCGTTTTGCCACCGCGCTCGCAAGCCAAATCGCGGGTTTCCAAACCGGTGTGGGGCTGCATCACATGTAGGTGCCGCACAGGGTGATGACTTCACCCCCGCTGCCCATTTTGAAGCGCGCCAAACCCGCACTGCGTTGGGTGTTGACGCCACCCAAATCGAGCCGACGCACACCGCGCTGGCGCAGCTCTTGAATGGCTTGCCACAAGATCAGGTTGTGCGCATTCAGATCGCGCCCCGCATCACTGGACCACCCCACTTGGTAAATGGCGGCCTGGCCATGGATCAAAAACAACATGGCCGCCGCCCGTTCACCGGCGGCATCGGCGCGCAAAATCAAAGCAGATTTGGACACATGCTTGCGCGCATGGATGTATTGGTGAATCCAACCCAAGGGCAAGCCTGAAAAGCCGCGCGCCAAGCGCTGTTTGAGCTCTTCTTCCATCAGCCAAGCGTATTGCGCGGGGTTGGCACCCACCCGTTGCACCTGCAAACCGGCGCCTTCCGCGGCGACCAATCGGTTGCGCCAACGCGGGTCCATGGCCGCGCGCAACTGCGCATCGCTGTGCGCGAGGTTGATCATCACCGTGGACTCGCCCGTGACCACCCGGGTCATGCCCGGCCAGCGCAGGCCGGATGTGGCCGCGCTTTCGTCGGGCGAAAACAAAGCCAAGCGAGGCCGCCACAAAGGCAACTGGCGTTTCAGGGCCACCAAAACCTGGGCCTTTTCGCGGTGCGACAAAGGTTGCAACCACAAAGGGCCATGGGCGCACAAAGCCACGGTGGCGATCAAGCCCACCCGGCGCGCGATGAACTGGGCCAGGGCCAGGGGCTGGCCATCGCGCTCCACACGGGCCCGCAAACAAGCCACGCCCAACGCCATCATGGTCTCGCCATAGGCCCAGTCTTGTTGCAAAGCGCCCGCCACGCGGCCATGGGCCTGGTCCCAGGCTTTGGCGTCGTGGCCGTCCCAGATGACTTTCATGGTTTTAGAATGGCCCCACCATGAACCGATTCACCCGCTGGATTCGCCGCGCCCCTTTGCAAACCGTGATGGGGCACCGCTTGCCCGAACCGCGCCTGACCTGGGGGGCGGCCGCCATGGCCATGCTGTACCTGGGTGTACCCGTGTTGGCCGTGGGCATGGTGATCGACGCCTTGATTCAGCTCACCACTGGTCGCTGCACCGGCGTGTGGTGCTGGTTTGGCTGAGCCGCGACAGACCTCGCGGTTCCCCCAGTTTTCCGCGCCCCGAAGATGGGGCCCCACAGCGCGCTGAAAACCAGGCGTGGACATCGGTGAACAAGTGGGATGAGGCATACAGAAGATGGATCTTACCGCCGCTGGGTGACACCGACCTGCCCGCCAAAGCACTTGTCACCGGCGCGGCAAAAGCGGGTCAAAGCACCGGCAGGGCTGGTGAATAATCAGCCCCTCAACCACTGCTGGAGCCTGTCCATGAAAACCACCCACCGCTTTTGCGTGATGCTGATCTCAGCCTGCCTGGGAACGGGCATGGCGTTGGCCCAAACACCGGCATTCCCCAGCCGCGCCATCAACTTGGTGGTGCCCAACCCCCCCGGCGGCTTGGTTGACACCTCGGCGCGCTTGGTGGCCGAACCCTTGGCGCGCCTGATCGGTCAATCGGTGGTGGTGGACAACAAGCCCGGCGCCAGCGGCAACTTGGCCTACCAAACCGTGGCCCGCTCGGCCAAAGACGGCCACACCTTGTTGATCTCGTACTCGGGCTACCACGTGGCCAACCACATCTTGATGGACAAGGTGGGCTGGGAGTTGCGCGACCTCACCCCAGTGGGCCTGATCACCGTGGCCACCAATGTGATTGCGGTGCACCCCTCGCTGCCGGTGAACAACTTGAAAGAGTTCATCGCTTACCTCAAGGCCAACCCAGGCAAGGTCAATTACGCCTCGCAAGGCAATGGCTCGGTGTCGCACATTGGCACCGAAATTTTCAAGCAACAAACCGGCACCGAGATGGTCCACGTACCCTACAAGGGCTCGGGCCAAGCCATTCAAGACGTGCTGTCGGGCCAAGTGCAGGTGTTCATCACCACCCCACCTTCCGTGATGGGTCACGTGTTGGCCGGCAAGCTCAAGGGCTTGGCGGTGACCGGCAAAATTCGCCACCCCCAATTACCCCAGGTACCCACCATTGCCGAGGCTGGTTTGCCCGGCTTTCTGCTGGAGTCTTGGGTCGCGCTGTACGCGGCCAGTGGCACACCGCCGGCGGTGGTGCAAAAGCTCGCCGCCGAGGTCAAGCGCAGCATGGAGTTGCCCGAAACGCGCCAGCGCGCCGACCAAGCTGGCATCGAGGTGCGCTACTTGAGCCCCACCGACACCACCAAGCTGCTTGAGGCCGACATCGCCGGCTGGACGGTGGCGATCAAGCAAGCCAACATCAAGTTGGATTGATGGTGCACTCCTGCCTGGCCCAGGCCGCCTTGGTCGCCTGCTGGGGCATGGGCCAAGCACCCGGTGTATTGGCCTTGTTTCAAGCCGCCTGCCCGCGCTGACTGGGGTTGTACGGGCTGGGCGCAAGCCGCCAAAGCCCCATCCCACCGCGAGCACCAGCACCAGCACCAGGACCAGCACCAAGCACCAGGCCCTGGTTGTCACCCAAAGCACAAGCCCTGTGCAAGCGCTGTGGCTACAGTGCATCATCACCACACCCCATCCACTTGACCTTCGGAGAAGCACACCATGAACACCCATCCCGACCCCGCCCTGATCGACGACCTGGTGTTGGCCAATCACATCTTGGTCAACCAAGGCGTGCTTGACGGCTTTGGCCACATCAGCGTGCGCGACCCGGCCAACCCGCAGCGTTTTTTCATCGCCCGCAGCATGGCCCCAGCCTTGGTGCAGGCCGATGACATCGTGGTCTGCGACCTCGACAGCAACGTGATCGACGAGCGTGGCCGCAAGACCTATTTGGAGCGCTTCATCCATGGCGAGATTTTTAAGCTGCGCCCCGATGTGAATTCAGTCATCCACAGCCATTCGCCCTCGGTGATCCCGTTTGGCGTCACAGGCGCACGCTTGCGCCCCATTTGCCACATGAGTGGGTTTTTGGGTGCCACCACGCCGGTGTACGAAATCCGTCACTTCGCCGGCGAAGACTCCGACCTGCTGGTGCGCTCCCACGCTTTGGGCAAAGCCCTGGCCGAGGTGCTGGGTTCCCACGCCGTGGCCTTGATGCGCGGCCACGGCAGCGTGGCCGTGGGCAGCTCGATCAAGCAAGTGGTCTACCGCGCCATTTACACCGAAAACAACGCCCGCTTGCAAGCCATGTCCATGCCCTTGGGCGAAGTCAGCTACCTGACCGACGGGGAGGCACGCGCCACCGCCGAAATGAACGACCAGCACCTCGACCGGCCATGGCAAATGTGGAAGCGCGACGCTTTGGCATCGCGCTAGTGATGGCCCGCACCAGGCGGTCATTGCGATGATCGCCTGGTGCATTGATCCCCTGGCAACTGACCACCTTGGCCACCCTGCGCCAAGACATC
>CAMDJU010000112.1 GCA_945900695.1 Bordetella parapertussis
GCCAGTGAAGCTGCCAAGTTATATGTGTTGCTGACCATTGGTGACGGCTTGGTGGCCCAAATCCCATCGCTGTTGCTCTCACTGGCCACCGCCATCATCGTGACCCGCGTCACCACCTCTGAATCCATGACCGAGCAGGCTTCCAGCCAACTGGCCAACCCCAGCGCCTTGTTCATCTCTTCAGGTATCTTGGCTGTGTTGGGCTTGGTCCCAGGCATGCCGCACCTGATGTTCATCACCTTGGCCGCGGCCACGGCGGGGCTGGGCTTGCTGGTGGTGCGCAACGAAGTCGATGCCGAAGAGACCCAAGAGGCCGTGGCCGAAGCCGAGGCGAATGCAGCCGGCCCGAAAGAGCTGGACTGGGACGACGTGGATCAGGTGGACTTGATTGGTTTGGAAATTGGCTATGGCCTCATTCCCTTGGTCAATGTCGAGTCGGGCGGCGAGTTGATGGGGCGCGTCAAAGGCGTGCGCAAAAAACTCTCTGCTGAATTGGGCTTTTTGGTCCAACCGGTGCGCATCCGTGACGACCTCAACATCGACCCCGACAGCTACAACATCGTGCTCAAAGGCGTGGTGCGTGGCAAGGGCGACATCAAAGTCGGTCGCGAATTGGCCATCAACCCCGGTCAAGTCTATGGCGAACTTCCTGGCACCCCCACACGTGAGCCCGCATTTGGTTTGGAGGCCGTGTGGATCGAGCCGTCCAAGCGCGATCAAGCCCGCACATTGGGCTACACCGTTGTCGATGCCAGCACCGCCATCTCGACCCACTTGAACAAAGTGCTGCGTGAAAATGCTTCAGATTTGCTCAGCCACGACGAGGTGCAACAACTGTTGGACAAGTTGTCGGCCAAGTCCCCCAAGTTGGTGGAAGAGTTGGTGCCGGGCAAGATGTCCCTGGGCGTGCTCACCCGCACCTTGCAAAACCTGCTCAACGAGTCGGTCTCTATTCGCGACATGCGCACCATTGTGGAGACCTTGACCGAGGCCAGTAGCCGCACCACCGATCCGGAGCAACTCGCCGCCATGGTTCGACCTAAACTGGGCCGCATGATCATGCAAGCCTTGGTGGACGAGAAAAACAACCTATCGGTCATGACCTTGGAGCCCAGCTTGGAGCAGCTGTTGCACAACGTATTGCAACAAAGCCAACCCGGCCAGCCCGTGGTGCTTGAGCCGGGTCTGGCCGAAAGCCTGTTTGCCGCCATGCGCGATGGCGCGCGTGCCGTAGAGGAAGAGGGCCACCCTGCCGTGTTGGTGGTGTCCCCCGTGATCCGTGGCTGGTTGTCCAAAGCGGCGCGTTATCGCGTCAACGACCTGACCGTGCTGTCCTACAGTGAAATCCCAGATGACCAGCCGGTCAAGGTGATCCACACCGTGTCAGCCCAGCCCAAATGATTTTGATTGAAACCTGAAGAACCGAGAATAACCATGGAACTCAAGCGAATCCTGGCCCGCGACGTCAAGTCGGCCAATGAAAAGGCGGTCGCCCTGTACGGCAATGACGTGCTGGTCATCTCCAGCTGTCAAGTCCGGGGGCAAACCGAACTGATCGTGGCCGTTGACATTGAGCCCATCCCAGCCGAGTTGGCATTGCAAGAAGATGAGGTCACGCCCATCGTGCGCGCTGCGCCTGCGCTCAAGCCTGGGCCATTTGCCGAGATGTTGGGTCAATCCATGGATCAACATCGGCGCAAAGAAATGCCACGCAGCGCAGAAGCAAAAGCCCAAGTTGTGGTGGAAGCCGCACCTGTGGTTGCCAAGGAAGCTGAAAAGTCCGACCATGACGAGCGCGATTACCTGCGCGGCCGCGAAATCGTGGCCATGGTGCGCGATGAATTGGCCAATTTGCGCAAAGAATTTAAAATTGGCCAGCAAATGGCCATGTGGCAAGGTGGCGTGCCCTTGGCCCGTGGTTTGCTGCCCTTGCGCAATGCCTTGAACGAGGCACCCATCCCCGCCGCCTTGCGCGCTTTGTTGATGGACAGCATCAAAGACCATGAGGAAATGGATGATGCGATGAAAGAAATTCGCCGCCAGCTCTCACACAGCTTGCAAGACATTGGCGCGGACATGCCCAGCCAAGGCGTGCATGTGCTGGCTGGCCCATCAGGGGCGGGTAAAACACTGATGGTGGCACGCTTGGCCAACCACGCCGCGATGGACCAGGGCTGCGAAAAAGTGGCCATCATCAGCTACAACGATCAGCGCGCTGGGGCCTGGAACCAAACCCAATTGCTCAGCGCGCAATCGGGCGTGGACTGTTACCGCGCCAGCAATGTGGCCACCCTCAAGTTGTTGCTCGACGAGTTGTCGGCGCGCACTTTGATTTTGATTGACACCCCGGGGGTGCAAATGGCCGAACGCTTGGCCGATATCGGCTCCGTGTGTGGCAATGCCCATTTCCATGCGGTCATTCCTGCCGATGCGTCATCGGTCACCATCCGCCGCCTGTGCGAACAAAACACCAAACCCTGGGATGGCTTGATTTTGACCAAGCTCGATGAATCCTCGCAGCCCTGGCCCTTGATCCAACTGCTCACCGAGGGCGCGCACCGCGTGTGTGCCGCCAGCCGTGGTGAGCGCAGTGGTGACTGGAACAAAATGACCTCGGCCAGCGAGTTGGTGGACATTGCCTTGCAGAATCTGAGTGTGCCCGAGGAACAAAAATCCGAGTCATCGGTCGACGACATGCAACACAAATTGGCCATGGCCAGTGCCCGATTGGCCCAGAAAATGGGCGTCACCCACCAGAGTATTCAGCATGGCCCAGCTTAAAACCGAAGTCATCGGCATTGCCAGCGGCAAAGGCGGGGTGGGTAAAACCACCACCGCCATCAATTTGGCCGTCGCCTTGCAAATGATGGGCAAACGCGTTCTGTTGTTTGATGCAGACTTGGGTTTGGCCAATGCGCAAATTGCATTGGGCGTTCGCTCAGAGTACAACTTGGGTCATTTTTTGGCCGGCGAAAAGTCCTTGGCCGAAATCATGGTCAAAACCCGCCAAGGTCTGACCCTCATCCCCGGCGGCTCTGGTGTGCAAGAGTTGGCGGGCTTGAGCCACTTGCAATCGGCCAGCATCGTGCAGGCCTTCAGCACATTGACCGAAGAAATTGATTTCTTGATCGTGGACCTTGCCGCCGGAATCTCTCCTTCGGTGATGACCTTCTTGGGCGCTTGTCAACGCCGCTTCATCGTGGTCAAGGACGATCCCTCATCCATTGCCGATGCCTACGGCACGATCAAAGTGATGAGCCAAGAAATGAAGCTCGATGAAATTTATTTGCTCCCCAACATGGTTGAGAGCCAGTCCGCAGGCTGGAAGTTGTACAACCGCATCAACGATGTGTGTGTGCGCTTTCTGGGCCAGCCCGTGCAGTACCTGACCTCCATCGAGTCCGACGAAATGGTGTTGACTGCCTTGAAAAAATACCAATCAGTTTTAGAGTTGGCGCCCGGCACGGGTGCTTCAAGAGATTACCGCCGCTTGGCTGATTTTTGCCAGCAGCTGCGCCCCATCGATCCCTTGTCGGGTGGGATGCAGTTCTTCATGGAGCGGTTGATTCAAAACAAACCGGAGGCCCTATGAGAGCCATGTCACCTGTAGCCCTGTATCAGCAATGCCAGCCCAAAGGCGATGAATTGGTGTTGGCCCATTTGGGTCTGGTCAAGCGCGTGGCCATTCACCTCAAAGCCCGGGTGCCAGCCTTCATGGAACTCGACGAGCTGATCCAAGTCGGCATGCTGGGTTTGTTGGAAGCCTCCAAAGCCTACGACCCCGCCAAGGGGGTGGAGTTTGAAAACTTCGCCCACAGCCGGGTGCGTGGCGCCATGCTCGACGAGGTTCGGCGCTTGTCCTTCTTGCCGCGCTCAGCGGTGGCTTTTAACAAAGAGCACAACGAAGGCTTGCATGTGCTGGCCAGTGAATTGGGCCGCAACCCCACAGAATCTGAAATTGCCGAGTTCATGGGCAAAGACTTGGAGGAATTTCAGCGCGAACGCGGCAAAGCACGGCGCTTTGAAACCTATTCTTTGGAAGTGGTCACCGAGGAGGTCATGGGCATTGCCGATGAAGAGTCCCACCAGCCCGATGTGATGGTCGAAGAGGCTGAATTCATGGATGCCGTCACAGCGGCGATTGCCGAGTTGCCCGAACGCGAGCAAACAGTCATGCAGCTGTATTACGTTGAAGAGCTGAATTTGAAAGAGATTGGTGAGGTTTTGGGCGTGAGCGAGTCGCGCATCAGCCAAATTTTGTCGGCCGTGGTGAAAAAGCTGCGCGGCACCTTGCAAGTTGAGCCCAACGGTGGCGGCATGATTCGGCGTGTCACGTCATGAGCAGTTTTTTCCAACTCTTTCTGGCTTGGGGCGTGCTGCTCTTGGTGATTTTGGTGCTGTATCTGGTTGACAAAATCAACATCATTTACCAGCGGCAATCCCAAGACGCCACCGAGCCCGTTTACAGCGATGGCCTGTTTGGGGAGTTGGTGGGTAAAGCGCTTTGGGATGCCATGAGCGGCATTCCCTTGCCCGGTTTTGACCCCAAGTTGGTGCAAGACCTCAAGCCCCATTACGAGCCTGTGCTCAGGCAGCACATTGAACAAACCTTTTTGCAAGGTGTGACCGATCAACGCGAAGGCCGCGCCGGTGTGCCGGTCAACAACCGCATGATCCCCACGCCGCGGGGTTCGGTCGAGTCCTGGATGCCCTTGCACCATTTGTCCAGCCTGTACCAATGTGGCGTCGAGCATGCCCAAAACAAACCCGCCGAGCGCTTGCGTGTTCAGCAAACCCTGGATCAGGTGTGTGTGATGTTGTACGCCAGAGCTGGGCTGGAGCTGAAAGATCCGTTCTCGCGAATTTTGATGGAGCCGATTGATCCGGGGGCGCCGGTTTCGGACGCCGCACCCGACGGGGCCCAACCGGCGGATGCCATGCCGGCGGCGGACCAGACTGTGCAAGCGCAGGGCAACGTGGCAGACTCAGATGCCCCGGCCCAGCCTTTGCCTCCAGAGCCTGAGCCCGAAGTCATCGAACCGGTGACCCTGGGACAAAGCCTGCCTACCCAAGCCAAACCGGTGCCCGCATGAACATGACCGCTGGTACCCGCTTGACTCAAGTTCTGGCCGCTGAGACCGAATCAGCTCATGTCCCCCAACGAATTCAGGAGTAGATTCAGATGCGAGCCAATCAAAAAGCCATAGCCGCCTATGGCGATGTCAAAGTCACCACGGGTGTGTCATCGGCCAACGGCGTTCAGCTCATTCAAATGCTGTTTGACGGCCTCTTGGAGAGCTTGGCTGCCACCAAAGGCCATATTCAAAACGGTGCCATCGTCGAAAAAGGCAAAAGCATCGCCCGCGCCAGCCGCATTGTGATTGGCTTGCAAGGCGCCCTCGACTTTGAGCGTGGCGGCGACTTGGCCAACAACCTCAATGAGTTGTATGGCTATGTCACCCGCCGTTTGTTGCATGTCAATGCCCGCAATGACTTGGATGCATTGGAAGAGATTTTTGGTTTGATGAATGAAATCCGTACCGCCTGGGAAGGCGTGCCTGATTTGATTCCCGCTTCACCCCGCGCGAGCGCATTGCTTAACTGATACAACCGCCAGGCAATCGGGCCAAACGGCGGAAATATCAGTTAATCTCGCCACTGCGCGATTTGATAAGGTGCGTTACCCAGGTTTCCCTGGGTCGTGCCGCTTGTTTGGAGAGTTAGATGGTTGCTATCGTTGGCTTGGTTGTGTTGATGATTTGTGTGTTTGGGGGCTTCATCATTGCGGGTGGATCCTTGGCGCCCATCATCAAGGCCGCACCTTATGAAATGTTCATCATTGGCGGCGCTGGCATAGGCGGCATGATCACCGGCAACAGCGGTGTGATTCTCAAAGGTGCCTTTGGTGGTTTTGGCCGGGTGATCAAAGGGCCGAAGTACAAAAAAGCAGACTATTTGGCCGTCATGCTCTTGGTGGCCAAGATCATGAAAACGCTCAAAACCGAGGGTGCGGTGGCGCTGGAAGCGCACATCGAAAACCCCGAGGCCAGTGCCATTTTTGGCGAACACCCACCGATCTTGCACGACCACGATTTGCTCGACTTGATTTGCAACACCGTGCGCTTGATGGTGGTGTCGTCCAGCAACCTCAGCCCCTATGCGGTGGAGGACGTGATGGACGCGGCGATCAAACTGCACCACCACAACGAACTCAAATACTCTGGCGCCTTGGCCACCCTGGCCGGTGCCTTGCCCGCGCTGGGCATTGTGGCTTGCGTGTTGGGTGTGGTGAAGACCATGGGCGCCATCGACCAACCCCCGCCGGTGCTCGGCGGCCTGATCGGTTCAGCTTTGGTGGGTACATTTTTGGGCGTGTTCTTGGCCTACGGCATCGTTGAACCCTTTGCCTCGCGATTCACCCAGGTCATTGACGAAGAAGGCGAAATGCCCAAAGTGGTCAAGCAAATCATCATTGGCACCTTGCACGGCCACCCCATGCCTTTGATCATCGAAGCCGCACGCGCTTGTGTCAGCCACCACAACCAACCCACGTTTGCCGAGGTCTTTGACGGCATGCGAGGCAAGTAATGGCAACGGAGGCAGAGAAAAAGCCAGAAGGCGAGGCCGCACCAGCCGAGTCGCCTGCGCCCGTCATCATCATCAAAAAGGTGATGGACGATGGCCACGGCGGCGCCCATGGCGGCGCATGGAAGATCGCCCTGGCCGACATGATGACGGCCATGATGGCCTTTTTCTTGTTGATGTGGTTGCTGGGCGCATCGACCGACGACCAGCGCAAAAGCATTGCCGACTATTTCAAGCCCACCTCGCAAAGCCTGATTGCCATTGGCCAATTGGCGGGCTCCAACGGCATTTTGGGTGGGCGATCCATCATCGATCCCGATGGTTTTCCTTATTCCGCCAAGCAAACAGGACTGCTCGAGCGTTTGACCCCGCGCTCAGAAGGCGGCCCCAACCCTGACACCGAACCCGGCCCAGAAAACGAAAACGAAAACGCCGACCCGGACAAACTCACGCCCGAGCAAAAGAAACAGATCGCTGCCGAGGCCGATCAAGCCAACTTTGACAAGCTGGAAAAAGAACTCAAGCAAAAATTGTCCGAGAACAAAAAACTGGAAAACCTCAAAGAGCAGGTGTCCATCACCCGTGAAAAAGACGGTTTGCGCATTGAAATCATTGACAAAGCCGACTTTGCCATGTTCCCCAGTGGCCAGGTGTCCATGCAGGGCCGGGCCCAGGCCTTGATCAACGAGGTGGCCGCCTCCTTGGCCGATATGCCCAACAAAATTGCCATTCGTGGACACACCGACGCCGTGCCCTTTCAAAACGCCGAGGGGCGCAACAACTGGTCGCTGTCGGCCGAGCGGGCCGAGGCCACGCGCAAAATGTTGGAGAAAAATGGCATCAAAGAGAGCCGTTTCTCAAAGATTGAAGGCGTGGCCGATACCGACCCCTTCAATGCCAAAGACCCGCGCGACCCGCGCAACCGGCGCATGAGCATCACCGTTCAATACCAAGACCCATGATGTGGGCCTGGGGTGTGGATGAAAAAAGCGGGCTTGAAGCCCGCTTTTTTGTGGGGTCATGGGCCGCAGGGTTTGGCAGCCCAGCCTGTTATCCGTATTTCAGCTCGTATTTATTGATTTTTTCGATCAAGGTCGTGCGTTGCAAATTGAGCAATTTGGCTGTGCGTGACACATTGCCTTGGCTGCGTTGCAGGGCTTGCTCGATCATGCTGCGTTCAATGTCGGCCAAGCGCTCTTTGAGCGAGATGCCATCGGGTGGCAGTTGCGGCAGGCCCTGGGCCAGCATGATGATGTTTTCCACCTCGCGGTCTTCCAAGGTGGGCTGGTCGTCTATCTCCAGCAAGCCCTCGGGCAAGCCAAAGGCATCGGTGGCCGGGGGGGACAAGGTCTCCACGCGGTTCAGCGGCGCAGGTGAGAGGTTGGCGCGCAAAGGATGCAAGCCTTTGGGCAGCAAACTCAATGGAATGGTGCGCAAGTCCAGCTCTTTGCCCGCGTACAAGGTGCTGAAGCGATCGACCAAATTGGACAACTCACGCACATTGCCCGGCCAACCATAGGTTTGCAAGGCCTCTAAAAAATCCAAGCGAAAGCGCACGGGGTTGGCCCCGCGCACCGCAAAGCGCTTGGCAAAGTGTTGCAACAACATGGGCACA
>CAMDJU010000113.1 GCA_945900695.1 Bordetella parapertussis
GCCCGTGCCTTGAACGCCATCACCAACCCCACCACCAACAGCTACAAGCGCTTGGTGCCCGGTTTTGAGGCCCCAGTGAAGTTGGCTTACTCCAGTCGCAACCGTTCTGCCTCGATCCGCATCCCCCACGTGGCGTCTGACAAAGGCCGTCGCATTGAGGCGCGTTTCCCGGACCCCATGGCCAACCCCTACCTGTGCTTCAGCGCCTTGCTGATGGCCGGCTTGGACGGCGTGGAAAACAAAATCCACCCCGGAGAGGCTGCCACCAAAGACCTGTATCACCTGCCCCCCGAGGAGGATGCATTGGTTCCCACTGTGTGCCACAGCCTGGACCAGGCGCTGGAGTATTTGGACAACGACCGCGCCTTCTTGACCAAAGGTGGCGTGTTCACCGACAGCATGTTGGATGCGTATATTGAACTGAAGATGCAAGAAGTCACGCGTTTTCGCATGACCACCCATCCGATCGAGTTCGATATGTATTACTCTCTCTGATCTGGGCAGCGCTCACGCACAAGGGACGGCGCTGCCGTCCCTTGTCGTTTGCCAGCACATGACCCCTTTTTGGCCCACCCCTGCACACCATCGCCCCGTTGGGTGGGCCTTTGGCCGTGCCATGCTGTTGGGGGCCCTGGGGCTGAGCGCAGCGCTGGCGCAAACGCCCGCCGAGATTTACCGCTGTGGCAATGCCTATACCAATCAACCTGTGCCGGGTGTTGAATGCACGCGCATGGGTGCCGCGCCGGTCACGGTGATCGAAGGTACGCGGGTGCATGCCAACTCCGCCGCACCCGCATCGCCCGCACCCACTGCGCAGTCAGCGGTCCCACGCTCCAAACCGCCGCCCGACACAGCAACGCATACCAAGGTGGACGCACAAGCGCAAAAAGAGCGCGACCAGCAAGCGCGCCAAATCTTGGAGGCCGAATTGGCCAAAGCCACCGTGGCCCAGGCTGAAATCGCCCGCTTGTGGAACAACGGCGAGCCGCACAAGCAAGGCGACGAATTCAAAAACCCGGCCAAGTACCAACAACGTGTGGCGGAGTTGCGCATGGCCTTGCTGCGCTCCGAAGCCGACATGGCGGGTTTGCGCCGTGAACTCGCCCGCTTGGGCACAGTGGTGGCCAAACCATGAGTGCGAACAAAGCCCTCACCTTGCCCTTGGCCCAGCGTTATCAGGCCTTTGACATGCTGGCCACCTTGGTGGCGGTGGTCGACGCCCAAGCGCGGGTTTGCTTTGCCAATGCCGCCTTGGAGGACATGCTGGGGGTGTCGCGTCGCGCCTTGCAAGGCGCGAGCTTGCTGGACTTTGTGACCGAGGCCGAGACCTTGTCGCAGGCCTTGGCCGACGCCGACAAATACCGGTTTTCAGCCTTGCGCTACGACGCCAGGCTGCTGCGCGCCAACCAAGAAACCACCCCTGTGCATGTGATCGTGGCACCCGGTGAGCAAGCCGATGAGGTGCTGATCGAGTTGTTGCCCCAGGAGCAGCAGGCGCGCCAAGACCGGGAAGAGCGCATGGTCAGCCAGGCCCAGGCCAACAAAGAACTGATCCGCAACTTGGCGCATGAAATCAAAAACCCCTTGGGGGGTATTCGGGGCGCAGCACAATTGCTGGAAATGGAGATCGAGTCACGCGAGTTGACCGAATACACCCAGGTCATCGTGCGCGAGGCGGATCGTTTGCAAACCTTGGTCGATCGCTTGTTGGCACCGCATCGCAGACCCCATGTGGTGACGGATGTGAACATCCACGAGGTGTGCGAGCGCGTGCGCTCGCTGATCTTGGCCGAGTTTCCACGTGGCCTGCAGCTGCAGCGCGACTATGACACCTCGCTGCCCGAATTCCGGGGGGACTTTGAGCAGTTGATCCAGGCTGTGCTCAATATTGCCCACAACGCTGCCTTGGCCTTGGGTGAGCGCATCACCCAGGGTGATGCGGTCATCACTTTGCGCACCCGGGTGGCGCGCCAAATCACAGTGAGCAAGCAACGTTTTCGGTTGGCATTGGAATTGCATATCATAGACAACGGGCCTGGAGTCCCGGAGAGTTTGAAAGACAGGTTGTTTTCGCCTCTGGTGTCGGGCCGCGATGGTGGCTCAGGTTTGGGTTTGAATTTGGCCCAAACATTTGTGCAACAGCACCAAGGCTTGATCGAGTGCGATAGCGTGCCCGGTTTGACCGATTTCAAAATCGTGATTCCATTGCCCTGAAGATGTGTGCAAGCAGTGTCTCAGCACTGACCGACTTGAGGTGAAGCGTTGATATGAAACCGATTTGGATCGTGGACGATGACCAGTCCATCCGCTTTGTCTTGGAGCGGGCTTTGCTGCGCGAGGACATGCCCACACGCAGTTTTTCCAGCCCGCGTGAAGTGCTGCAAGCCCTGGAAACAGGGGGCGTGGAGCAGCAGCCTCAGGTCTTGGTCAGTGACATCCGCATGCCGGGTGGTTCAGGCTTGGATTTGCTCTCGCGCATCAAAACCTTGATGCCAGGCTTGCCGGTCATCATCATGACCGCGTTTTCCGACCTTGACAGCGCTGTATCGGCCTTTCAAGGCGGGGCGTTTGAGTACCTGCCCAAACCCTTCGATCTGCCCAAAGCGGTGGAGTTGATTCGGCGGGCGGTGGAAGAGAGCCAGCATGAGCAAGTGGGTACCATTGGCACCGCTGCTGCGCCGGAAATGCTGGGCCAAGCGCCAGCCATGCAAGATGTGTTTCGCGCCATTGGGCGCTTGAGCCAAAGCCATGTGACCGTGATGATCACCGGTGAGTCCGGCAGTGGCAAAGAGTTGGTTGCCCAGGCCTTGCACCGCCACTCACCGCGCGCCCAAGGTCCGTTTGTGGCGATCAATACCGCCGCCATTCCCAAAGACCTGCTCGAGAGCGAGTTGTTTGGCCACGAACGCGGCGCCTTCACCGGTGCACAAAGCATGCGCCGTGGCCGCTTTGAGCAGGCCGAAGGGGGCACCCTGTTCCTCGATGAAATTGGCGACATGCCGTTTGACCTGCAAACCCGCTTGTTGCGGGTGCTCAGCGACGGCAGTTTTTACCGGGTCGGTGGGCACAGCGCCATCAAGGCCAATGTGCGCGTCATCGCCGCCACCCACCAAGACTTAGAGTTGCGCGTCAAAGATGGGGCCTTCCGAGAAGACTTGTTCCACCGCTTGAACGTCATACGCTTGCGCTTGCCCGCTTTGCGCGAACGGGTGGAGGACATTCCCGTGCTGACGCGCCACTTTTTGCAGCAAAGTGCTCAGCAGTTGGGCGTGGAGCCCAAACGCATTTCTGACGCGGCCCAAGCCTGTTTGACGGCCTTCCAGTTTCCGGGCAACGTGCGGCAACTCGAGAACATCTGCCACTGGTTGACCGTGATGGCACCGGCCCAAGTCATTGAACCCAAAGACCTGCCCCCCGAAGTGGTGCACGCCACGAACCAAGATGGCGCATCGGCACCGTCAAGGGGGCTCTCGTTGGCCAGCCCCATCCCTGCAGATACGCTGCGCACCAACGGCGTAGATGGCTTGGCCATGGAGGCGACCTTGCCAAGTGCGCTGAATGGCCATGGCGATATGGTCTATAGCGCGCCCTCCTCAACACCCTTGGCGGCCAATGCCCCCACCCGATCTGGCGTGCTCAACATGCCGGGTGCTGACTGGGAGCTGGGCTTGGAAGCAGAAGCCATGGACTTGTTGTTGTCGGGGCGCACGGATGTGTGGGACGCTTTGACGCGGCGCTTTGAAGCCAAGCTCATCATGGCCGCGCTGGCCAACACCCGGGGCAGGCGCATCGAGGCGGCGGTCAAATTGGGCATTGGGCGCAACACCATCACCCGCAAAATCCAAGAACTCGGCTTGGACAACTGACGCCAGTCGCGCGGCCTCCCCTCAGCCCGGGGGGTGCGCGATGTCCACCACCACCGGCGTGTGGTCGCTGGGCCGCTCGTTTTTGCGTGGCGCCTTGTCGATGGTGCAAGCGGTGAGCCGCGCCACCAGAGATGGCGACACCAAAATGTGGTCGATGCGCAAGCCCCGGTTGCGCCGAAAGCCAAACTCGCGGTAGTCCCACCACGAGTAGCTTTTTTCGGGCTGTTCGAACTGGCGAAACGCGTCCACCAGCCCCAAATCCAACAGATTTTTGAAATGAGCGCGTTCTGCATCGGTGCAGTGGATGGTGCCGGCCAAGCCCACCGGGTCCCACACATCGAGGTCATCCCAGGTGATGTTGTAGTCGCCCATCAGCACCAACTGGGGGTGGGTTTGCAAGCTCTCACGCACGTACTGGTGCAAAGCCTCGAGCCAGCGCATTTTGTACACAAATTTATCGCTGTCAGGCGCTTGACCATTCGGAAAGTAAGCACCGATCACCCGCACGCCTTGCACCGTGGCGCTGATCACCCTGGCCATGTCGTCTTCAAAACCTGGGATGTTGTTCACCACATCTTGCAAGGGGTGGCGGCTGATCAAGGCCACGCCGTTGTAGGTTTTTTGGCCAAAGAATGCGACGTGGTGGCCGCTGGCTTCTATCTCGGCATGTGGAAATTTGTCGTCGGTCAGCTTGGTTTCTTGCAAGGCCAGCACATCAATGGGCGCTTCGGTTGCCTGGGCCTGTAGCCAATCCAGCACCTGGGGCAGGCGCACATTCAGGGAGTTGACGTTCCAGGTCGCAAGTTTCATGGGGAGGTCTTCAAAGTGGGGGCCAAGCGGCCAAGGTGGTGCATGATAGATAAAGATTGGCGCAGCGCGGTCGATGCATGAGGCATCCATTAATATGTCAACAAATGTGACCATTTGATAATAAATATGACCGAAGCCAATCCTTACCTCATCGACCGGCTCCTGGCGGTGCAAGACCAGGTCTTGGCCGCATACGCCCAACTCGACCCCAAAGCCCCAGAGCATGCGACGGATCTGCGCCAGGTGTTGATCGAGCAGTTTTTGCGGCCCTTGTTTTCAGCCCACCGGCGCTTCACCGCCGGGCGCATCACCGACGCCACGGGCGTTTTGACCGAGCAGCTCGACCTTATCATTGAGCACGGATTCATGCCCAGTTTTCCCCTGCACGATGGCGCCAGCCGCTTGGTCTTGGCCGAGGCGGTGGCGCTGGTGATGGAAGTCGCCGATCAACCGGGGGAGGGCGATGCGAGCTTGCGGGAGGTGTGCTCCCACATCAAACAATTGAGCCGCGACATCAAACCCACCATCAAATTCCAGAGTGCGCCGTCTGACCGGGTGCCGGTGATGGCGGTTTTTTTCCAGGGGCCAGATGAGCTAGAAGATTTGCAGCGCTGGTGGATGGCCATCCCTGAGGCAGAGCGCCCAGACGCTGTGTGTGTGTTGTCATCGGGCTGCTTTTTGGGCTTTGGTCTCGAGGCCGATGGGGCACTGGGCTTGTATTCGGTGTGCTTGACGATCAACCACATGCTGACCTTGCTCAACTTTGCAGCCCCAGATTTGGCCGTCTACGCCGGGGAATGAAACACCGGTCGCCAAGCTTGGCGACTCGGCCAGCCTAGGCCCGGCTCAACTTCTCGATATTGGTACCGATACATTGGTTACGATGCTTGGCTATGGTGGGCTGTGTTCCCTTGTGGAGGTGTTGGATGAGGTTTTTGTTGTCGATTTGGATCATGTGCTGGGCCCTGCCAGCCACCGCTGCCTGGGAGGAGGTCGATGAGACCCAAACCGCAGTGGTCTATATCGACCGCGAAAAAATCTATACCGAGGGGGCCAACCCCAAGGTATTGCAGTTGATCGACATGAAGAAAAAAAACAAGCTGGGGGCGCATTCTCGCCGCTTGCTGGTGGAGTACGAGTGCAAGCTCAAAAAGCGCCGCACTTTGGCTTTTTCTTCGTTTTCTGAACCCATGGCCGAAGGCGTGGTGGTGTTTCGAAATTCGGTCAGCGGCAACTGGTACCCCATCCAATCAGACTCTGTGGCCGAGGCGGTTTTCAAAATTGTGTGTCACAAATGACGCTCAGGCTTTGGGCCTGACGCCAGAAGTGATGCGCGCACGCAGGAGATAGCCATGAAGTTTTCCGATATTTGGGCCTATTGCCAAAACAACTGGGCGTTTGCCGTTCTGGCTTTGTTCATGTCGCCCTTGCTCATCGGCATGTATGTGCTGCACCTGATGGCCAGCTTGGTGGCGCCCATCGCCGAGGTGTATGTGAACAATGAAAAACAAAAATACCTGCGCAAGGCGCGCATCGAAGGTCGCAAGACCCTGACCCCGCGCCGCGCCTGATCTTCGGCCAAGCGTTGGGCGCCATGCGGCCCACAACGCCAGGATGCGAGGGGATCGTCTTCAGATGTGGGCCACGGCCATGGCGCCAATGCCCACGCCGAGCACACCCACGATGTACATGCAGGTCCTGAGCCAGCGCTTTCGGGTGAGCAATGCAATCGCGGCCAGGGCAATGGCCACCTGCAAGGTGGTGGTGGCCTGTGCCCAGCGGTGATGCTGGTGAATTTGCCCATCAGATTTTTGATCCCACTCTTGGGACAGGGCTTCTAGCTTTTCAGCATTGACCTTGATCTCGGCTTTTTCTTGTTTGTAGCGTTTGATCTCGGCTTCGTAAAACTCTTTTTTGGCACCTGGAGACAACTCCAGGGCCAATTCGCTCAGGTTTTGCTTGGTGCTTTTGGACTGGTAGTAGCTCCATTGATTGGCTGCTTCGGTCTTTTTAATGGCCGCATTGTTTTTGTACAGACCGGCATTGGCCTGGGTGGCCCCGCTCATGTAGCCAAAAATAGCGCCCACCGTGGCAATCACAGCCGTGAAGAGCGCAATTTGCCCCATCATGCTGTTGCCCTCTTCGTCATGCGCGTCGCCGAATTTGGCTTGCTCTAACTCGTGATCGTGGGGGCCGTGAACGTGAAAACCTGAACCCGCCATGGGGAAACTCCTATTTGTAGTAATGGACAAAACTGTAACTCAATCCACCCTCACCGGCATGAAATTGGCGTGACGTTTCTTTCCATTCGGCGCCCAATGGCGGGGCATGGGCGTCGCCTTGCGTCTCCATGTCGATCTCTGTCACCACCACCGTGCTGGCCAGCGGCAAAGCCTGTGCGTAAACCTCGGCCCCGCCAATGACCCACAAAGGGCCAGGCTCAGGGCACAAGGCCATGGCTTGGGCCAGCGAATGCGCCACCAACGCACCTTTGGCCTGCCAGTCTTTTTGGCGGGTGATCACGATGTTGGTGCGCCCAGGAAGGGGGCGAAAACGCTCGGGCAAGGAGTCCCAGGTTTTGCGCCCCATCACCACCGCTTGCCCCAAGGTGGTTTGTTTGAAGTGGGCCAAATCGGCGGGCAAGTGCCAGGGCAGTTGGCCATCGCGGCCAATCACGCCATTGCGCGAGCGCGCATAAATGAGTTTGAGTTCCATGATGGTTTCAGTCGGAAGGCAGGGCTTTGGCTTGTCGGTGTGGCAGCAACACCGCTGCAATGGCCACCAGCACACAGGCCATGGCCGCGTAATCTTGCCAGTGGGGAATTTCGCCCACCACCACCGTGGCGCACAAGGTGCCCACCACGGGCACGGCCATGATGCTCATCGCACTGGTGGACGCGGGCAAATCGCGCGCCATGCCAAACCAAATGATTTGCGCAAAGCCATAGTTGATCAGCACCGCATAGGCCACGCTGACCCAACCCCAGGTCGATAAATGCCAAGGCTGCCAGGTCTCTGTGCCCAGCGCCGCCAGAAAAATAAACGGGCTGCTGAGCAGCATCATCCACACCGTCAGCGCTTGCACCGGCAGCGTGCTTTGCACGCGGCGCATCAGCAAGGTGCCCAAGCCCCAGCTGATGGCCCCCAACTCCATCCACAACACCCCCATGGGCTGGCCTTGCAAGGCGCTCAATTCGTGGCTGATCAACAAGCCAATGCCGGCCAAGGCCGCCACCACGGCCGCTGAACTGCGCCAACTCAAGGCCAAGCCCATGAACACAGCGCCCAGCACCACGGTCCACACCGGCATGGTGAATCCCAGGGTCGAGGCGCGGCCAGAGGGCAGGGCTTGCACCCCCAAGATGGCAAAGGTGTGCCACAACAACATATTGGGCACACCCAGCACCGCAATGTCGCGCCACTCGCGCCCCTGCGGCCACATGCGCACGCC
>CAMDJU010000114.1 GCA_945900695.1 Bordetella parapertussis
TTGGTCGCCACCCTGAGTTTCATGGGTGCGGGCTTTTTCATTGTTTACATCGTTCGTCACATCGTTTAAGGGGCTGCCATGAACAACACCATCCACCGCATCAGCGAATTTTTGGTCGGCCTGCTGTTTGGGCTGGGCCTGATCCTTTCGGGCATGACCGACCCGGGCAAAGTCATCGGCTTTTTGGACCTTTTTGGCAGCTGGGACCCCTCTTTGGCACTGGTCATGGGCGGGGCCATCGCAGTGGGCTTTTTTGCCTTCAGCCTGGCCAAAAAACGCACGATGAACTTTTTGGGTGGTCTGCTGCGCTTGCCCAACAGCCAAGTCATCGATCGGCGCTTGGTCATTGGCAGCCTGATGTTTGGCGCAGGCTGGGGCATTGCTGGTTTTTGCCCAGGTCCTGCCCTCGTATCGATGGCCGCAGGTCAGCCCAAAGCGCTGCTGTTTGTGGTGGCCATGCTGGCGGGCATGGTGGGCTATGAATTGCTGGATCGTTTCATCCACGCACCGCGCAAAGCCAAGCTCAGCCCATCATGAGGCACGTCAACATCTGTGCGTGCGGAGTGCAACCTGAAATGGTGGGCTGATGACGCAGCACTCTGGCTTGTTGCCTGCCCTGCCCATTCTTGAATGGGGCCGCAATTACAACCGCGAAACCTTCACCAACGACATGGTGGCCGCCCTCATCGTCACCATCATGCTGATCCCGCAAAGCTTGGCCTATGCCTTGCTGGCGGGGCTGCCGCCCGAGGTGGGGTTGTATGCCAGCGTGGCGCCGCTCTTGTTGTATGCGGTGCTGGGCAGCAGCCGTGTGTTGGCTGTAGGCCCTGTGGCCGTGGTGTCCCTAATGACCGCCGCAGCGGTGGCTGAACACGCCGCCGCAGGTACTTATGCGTATTGGCAGGTCGCCATCACCTTGGCGTTTTTATCAGGCGGCATGTTGCTGATCATGGGTTTGCTGCGCTTGGGATTTTTGGCTAACTTTTTAAGCCATCCGGTCATTTCGGGCTTCATCTCTGCTTCGGGATTGCTGATTGCCTTGAGCCAAATGAAAACCCTGATGGGTGTGAAAGCCGAGGGCCACAATTTTGTGGAGTTACTGTCTTCGCTCCTGCACCAAGCTTCGAATGCTCACTTGCTGACGCTGGGCGTGGGCATCGCCGCCACCGCGTTTTTGTTTTGGGTGCGCAAGGGCTTGAAGCCTTTGCTCATCTCAGCGGGTTTGAAACCCAAGCTGGCCGATGTGCTGGCCAAGGCAGGCCCCGTCGTGGCGATTGCCTTGACCACGCTCTTGGCTTGGTCACTCGATTGGCAGGGCCAAGGCATGAAGTTGGTGGGCACGGTGCCGCAAGGCTTGCCACCCATCACCGCACCTTTGTGGGACTTGGCGCTGTGGCAAGAACTGTGGGTGCCAGCGTTGCTCATCAGCGTGGTGGGGTTTGTGGAGTCGGTGTCTGTCGGTCAAACCTTGGCCGCCAAACGCCGCCAACGCATTGAACCCGACCAAGAGTTGGTCGCCTTGGGTGCCAGCAATTTGTCTGCGGCCTTCACAGGTGGTTTTCCCGTCACCGGCGGTTTTGCGCGTTCGGTGGTCAACTTTGACGCAGGTGCTGTTACCCCTGCAGCGGGTGTGTATACCGCGGTGGGCATCACCTTGGCGTCGCTGTTCTTAACGCCTGCATTGTTTTACCTGCCGCAAGCCACATTGGCGGCCACCATCATCGTGGCGGTTTTGTCCCTGGTGGATTTTGGTATGTTGAAATCCACTTGGCGCTTTTCCAAACTCGACTTCATTGCTGTCGCCACCACTTTGCTGGCCACTTTGCTGGTGGGTGTGGAAAGCGGTTTGGTCTTGGGTGTATTGGTGTCTTTGGCGCTGTTTTTGTTCCGTGCCAGCCGCCCGCACATCGCCATTGTGGGTTTGGTGCCAGGCACCGAGCATTTCCGCAATGTCACCCGCCACGATGTGCGGGTCAGCCCCAAGCTGGTGTGTCTCCGGGTGGATGCCAGCATGTTTTTCGCCAATGCGCGGGGCATTGAAGACCGCATCAACGCCGAGGTGGCAGCCCGCCCTGCGTTGGAACATGTGTTGTTGCAATGCTCGGCAGTGAATGACATCGACGCCAGTGCTTTGGAAAGCCTAGAAGCCATTGCCAGCCGCTTGAAAGACTCTGGTATTGCCCTGCACTTCTCGGAAATCAAAGGCCCGGTGATGGACAAGCTCAACACCACCGAGTTTTTGCAGCATTTGCATGGACGGGTGTTTCTCACCAACTACCAAGCCATACAAGCGCTGACGCCGGAAGTCGTTCAATGAAAACGTCATGACCAAAAAAACTATTACCGTGTCCTTACACTAGAGAACGTCTGTGGAGGGGATCGCCTGCCTGGCGTGCTCTTGTGAAATCCAATTTTTTAGGCATGGCCGGCAAATGGGAGGCGACTGTAGGGGCGTGCGAGCTTATTTGATCTGAAATCGCACGGTCATGCTCTTGCCACCGACATTGCTCAGGGCAGCGACGAGCTTGTCACCTTTACCAAGCTTGACGCCCAGAACCCGCAGCGTGTTTTCGCCTGCTTCTTTAATGTCAGCTTCAATCTTGTTACTGCCTTGCAAAACGGTGAGCTTGCCGGTGATGCCTTTAGAGGCCACAGGTTTACCATGATCCATGAGGTAAATTATTGCGCCGTCGGCCTGTGCGACCAGCTCAAAGCTCACGTCATTCACCTTCTGCACGATGCCGCCATACTGGGGCTTGACGTCGCCATGGGCCAAGGCTGGATTCATACTGAGGCAAGAGAGGGTCAAACAAGCCATTGGAATCAAATACTTCATGTTCATGCTTCTTATCTCCTTAAAGGGCATGGTGCGATTAAAGGCAGCACCACAAAGCCAGTTGATGACCTTGTCAAAACGCATCTTGCACTGATTGTTTTAAATCCTCGTCGGTACTACTTTGCTGCAGCAGCCGGTCTGTAGCCGCAGCCCCAAAGTGCCAAAACAACAGCGGCGTGAGCAAGGTGTCCAGCAGCGTGGAACTGATCAAACCGCCAAAGATAACCACCGCCACCGGGTGCAGGATCTCTTTGCCAGGCGCATCAGCGGCCATCAGCAGCGGCGTCAACGCAAATGCCGCCACCAGCGCTGTCATCAGCACCGGTGTCAGCCGCTCAATCGAGCCGCGCACGATCATGGCCTGGCTGAAGGTTTCGCCCTCAAAACGGCAGAGGTTAATGTAATGACTGATCTTAAGGATGCCGTTGCGCGTGGCAATGCCCGCCAAGGTGATGAAGCCCACCATCGTGGCCACCGACAGCGTCACACCCGCCAGCCACATCGCGACCACACTGCCGATCAATGCCAGCGGGATGTTGGCCATGATGATGCCCGCCAGCACCGCCGAGCGGTAGCGCGAATACAGCACTAAAAACATGAGCGCGAGCGACACCAGCGACAAACCGACGATCTGGCCCGTCGCCTGCTCCTGCGCCTGGAATTGACCCTCTAGGTTAATGAAGCTGCCGCTTGGCAGCGCAGTGGCTGCAATGGCTTTGCGGATGTCTGCCACGATGCGGCCCATGTCGGAACCATCGCTGTTGGCATAGACAACGATACGCCGACGGCCGTTCTCGCGTCCGATCTGGTTGGGGCCATCGGCTTCGGTCACCGTGGCGAAGCTTGACACCGGCAGGCGTCCGGCGGGCGTGTCCACCAGCGTGCGTGCCAGATCCTGCGGGCTGCGTTTGTCATCCGGCAGTCGCAAAACCAAGTCGTAACGCCTGGCCCCGTCCACAATTTGCGAACCGTGGGCCCCGTTCGTCAGGGCCTTCAGGATGCGCAGTGCCTCACCCGGCGCCAGGCCTGTCTGCGCCAGCCGCTGCGGGTCGAGCCGGACCATGATCTGCGGGATCAGTACCTGCTTCTCCACGGTCAGGTCCACCAAGCCAGGAATGGTGGCCAGCTGGCCGCGCATCTGTTCGGCCAGACCCCGCAGGGTGTCGGTGTCGTCGCCGTAAATTTTGACCGCGATTTGCGCCCGCACGCCCGAGAGCAGGTGGTCCAGCCTGTGAGAGATCGGCTGGCCGATGGCCACTTGCGCGGGCAATACGACCAGTTGGGCGCGGATGCGGGCCATCACTTGCTCGCGATCGACCGGCTTGCCATCGCGATGCAAGTCCACGTCGATCTCGGTGGAGTGCACGCCTTCGGCATGCTCGTCGAGTTCAGCGCGGCCGGTACGTCGCCCCACCTGACTGACGCCAGGCACCTGGCCAATCAGTTGTTCAGCCACAGCCCCCATGCGGTTGGCCTCGGCCAGCGATGTGCCCGGGTTGAACAACAGAGACAGCACCAGCGAGCCCTCGTTGAAGGCTGGCAAAAAGGCACGCGGAAAAAAGGGCACGCTGGCGGCGGCCAAAACAACCGCCACGACCGCGGCACTGATCAGGACCCGTGCCCGCGGAAAGGACCAGTTGAGCAGCCTTCGGTCCCAAGCCTTCAGGCGCGTCACAAGGGGGCTGTCTCCGTGTCCCAGTTGTTTCATCCTGGGAAGCAAGTAGCTGCACAGTACCGGGGTCACTGTCATGGACACCGCCATCGACGCCAGGATGGAGACGATGTAAGCAATACCCAGTGGCGCAAACAAACGGCCTTCGATGCCCGGCAAGGCGAACAAGGGCACGAACACCAGCACCACGATCACCGTGGCGTAAACAATGCCAGAGCGCACCTCGACGCTGGCCTGCTGCACGACCGCCATCACCGAGCGCGGCTGAGCCAGGGCCCGGTTCTCCTTGAGTCGACGCAAGATGTTCTCGACGTCGACCACCGCATCGTCCACCAACTCACCAATCGCTATCGCCAAGCCCCCCAGCGTCATGACGTTGATCGACTGGTCGAGCCAGCGAAAGACCAAAGCCGTGACCGCCAGCGACAGGGGGATGGCAACCAAAGAGATCAGCGTGGTGCGTACGGACAGCAAGAATGCGAACAACACGATGGCGACAATCACCGCGCCGTCGCGCAGCGCCTCCGTCACATTGCCGACGGAGGCCTTGATGAAATCGGCCTGGCGAAACAGCACTTGGGGTTTGGCCAAGCCCTGCGGCAGGCCCGCTTGAAGGTCACCCAAGGCTTGCTCAATCTGCCGGCTGAGCTTGACGGTATCGGCGGCTGGCTGCTTTTGCACACTCAGGATCACGGCAGGTTGCCCTTGGTAACCCGCATCGCCGCGCTTGAGGCCAGCGGCAAAGCGCACTTGGGCCACCTGCTGCAGCAGCACGGGCCGGCCGTCCTTCCAAGCCACGGCCATGCCTTGCAAATCCTCCAACCGCTGGGTACGACCCATGTGACGGATCAGGTATTCACGGCTGTTCAAGTCAATGAAGCCGCCCCCGGCGTTGCCGGCATACCCGCGCAAGGCCTGTTCGACTTGGCTGAGTGTTATGCCCAGCTGGGCCATGCGCGCCGGATCGGGTTCCACACGCAGCTGGCGCACCTCGCCGCCGATGGGAATGACCTGGGAGACGCCAGCGATACCGAGCAGGCGCGGGCGCAGCACAAAGTCGGCGTACTCACGGGCCTGCATGGGCGTGGCTGCGCCCTCACCGCCTTGAAGCGGTAATGCAATCAGCATGATCTCGCCCATGATGGATGAGACGGGTCCCATCACGGGCGTGATGTCGGCAGGCAGTTGGCTGCGCAGTTGCGCCAATCGCTCGGCGACCAACTGGCGGTTGCGGTAAATGTCGGTGCCCCAGTCGAACTCGGCGTACACCACCGACAGGCCAATGCCCGAGGTGGAGCGCACCCGGGTGACACCGGGCATGCCGTTGAGGGCCGTCTCGATGGGGAAGCTGACCAGTTGCTCGACCTCTTCGGGCGCCATGCCACCGGCCTCAGTCAGCACCGTCACCAGCGGCTTGTTGAGGTCGGGAAACACGTCGACCGGTGTGCGCCAGGCGGTCAATGCGCCGTAGACCATGAGCAAAGCCGCAAAGGCCAAAACGAACAGCCGGTTGCGCAGGCTGTATTGAACGATCCAGTTGAACATGATATGCAGTCTCCGTTCAGCGGATCTGCGCGACCAGCGCCGCGCCTTGGACCAACACCCGGTTGTCGGCGGACAGTCCCTGGGTGACCAAGACCGTGACAGCGTCCAGCGGCTGGACCTGAACCGGCTGCGGCATGAAGCGCTCGGCGCCCGTCTTGATCCAGACGATGGGTTCGTTAGCCGGGCTGCGCACCACAGCAGAGGCCGGCAGTACGATGCCTTTGCGCCGCTCCTTGAGTGCAGCGACCAGTGTCACGGTTTGACCTACCGCCAAGGGTGTTGCGCCAGCAGATATAGCAGCTCGGAAGTTCAGCGGCAGCATGCCGTCACGCAATGACCGCGCAGCGCCGACCAGTTGCAGCTTGACGCCCTCGAGCCCCGCCAAATGGGCTGCGCCCAAACGGCTGCCGAGCGACACATCGGGTGTGCTGGCCTCCACCATCAGGCGCGCAGGATCGATGACCTCGATCAACACCTCGCGTGTGTCCACAATCTGGCCCGCCTTCACATCAGCACGTGCAATCACACCCGAGACCGGCGCGCGCAATGGCTCACGCACATCCAAACTCGCGGCGATTCGCTGTTCGCGCTCGGTCAGTGACTGGACATCGATGCGGGCGGCGTCGATGTCCTTGCGAGGCACCGTGCCTTCAAGCGACTCCAACCGGCGCAGACGCTGCTCAGCCAAGTCCCGCGCAGCTTTCAACTCGGCACGCTGTGACTGTTGGGCCGCCAAGGCAAATGGATCAGCGTGATGCCGCACCCAAACCAGTACCTCTCCTTGCTTGACGGCTTGGCCCGCCATCGGCAATCCACGCGGCCCAGGCTCAACACGTCCGCCATGCGTGGCCTGCACTTGGCCGCTGGCATTGGGGTCTGCCACGACCCGGCCGGGTAACTGGATCGTCGCGGCGGCCTCGGACTCGAGGGCTATCTGGGTACGCAGTCCCATGCGCCTCTGTGCGAGTTTGGGCACGTTCACGCTGCCATCTGCTAAGCGGGCAAGACCACCTGCCGTTGGCGAAGACGCTTGATCCAAGTGTTCGCCATTCGGGCCGTGCGCACCCGGGCCAGCCCAAGCAGAAAGGACACTGGCCATCGCCAGAATCGCAGCTTGACCGCTAAAAAATGATAGCTTTTTCATGCTAGACCTCCTTTGGAGAATCGACGCTGGCGCTGCTTGCGCAAACGTGCTGTTGCAATGACAAGCAACACCAAACTAGCCAAGGCCCCAAGCGCCCACCACTCCCAATGAAAGTGGTGATCATCAACGGCCAAAGAGGCTGGTACCCGCAACACCGCATCAAGCAAGTCACTATCCTTGCCCGCAATCACGGTGATCACCAGTGGGTGTTCGCCAGGTGTAGAGAGCTTTTGGAGCAATGCCGGGTCATTGATTAAGTAATCACCGATTTCGGCGCGGAATTTAGCCTGTGCCTTCAGTGACCCAGACTCAACTTCGACTTGTGCCTGCAACAGGGGCGCGTTCGTCACAAATCGGTCAATGAAAATAAACAATTCGCCACCAGTGAGCGTTGCGACCAGCTCAAAGAGATCTGAATTGGCTTCAATTCGAAGTCCGGCTTGCATCAAGCTATCCGTCTTTGGCGAATCCAAGTGCTCGCCGTTGGGGCCATGCGCGCCAGGGCCAGCCCAGGTGGGTAGAGGCATCAGCGCAAGCATGCAGGCCGTCAAGCCTGCCCACACGAATCTGGAGATAAAGAGATGAATCATGGCAGTAATCCCAAAGCTTGTTCAAGGCGAGCCATCGCCGTTTGATGGTTAATTTGCTGACGCGCCAAGGCACTCTCAGCACTGGCGCTTGCGGCCAGAGCGCGCAGCATTTCCGGCAATGCCGATTCACCTGCACGGAAGGACTTGTCAATCAATCTTGCTCTTTCGGCCAATAATTGAGCGCGCTCTTGCTCTGTTTGCAGTTGGACCTTTACCAAGCCCAATTGACTCTGTGCCAATGCCACTTCGGCGGTTAGACGCTCGAGCGTGCGCTGAGATTGGGTTTGAAAAATATCCAGTTCACCAAGTGCAGCAGCAATGCGAGGCTGCTGGTAG
>CAMDJU010000115.1 GCA_945900695.1 Bordetella parapertussis
CCCAAGCGATCGGCGAGCACGCGCAACACCTCTTCGTGCCAGGCTTTGGAAAAACGCCGGCGGGTGCCGTAGTCGGCAATCTTCAACTCGCGCAAATCTTCGGCTTGGAGTTGGCCAATTTTGCGATCCAAGCGCTCGCGGCCTTGCAAGAAATCAGGCACGCGCTGGGTGTGGCGAAAAAACACCTCGTTGACAATGGCCAGCACCGGGATTTCAAACAAGATGGTGTGCAGCCAGGGTCCGCGGATGGCGATGTCTATCTCGCCCGATGGCAAGGCCTCAATCTCGATGTATTTTTCGTTGAGTTTAAAGAGCCCCAAAAAATCGACAAAGTCACTTTTGATGAAGCGCAGGCTGCGCAGCCACAACAACTCTGGGTCTTGAAACTTCAAACTGCACAGCGAACGCACCTCGGTGCGGATTTCGTGCACCAAAGGGCCCAACTGCACCCCCGGGTTGCGGCACTTGAAGCGGTACTCCACCTGTGCGCCCGGGAACTGATGCAGCACCGCCTGCATCATGGTGAACTTGTACAGATCGGTGTCGAGCAAGCTGGTGATGATCATGGTGCAGCGTCACACCAGTGGGTGAAGTTGGCCACATCCTCGCGCGGCGTGAAAAATGTGTTGACCGGTTCGTTCGCCTGGATCCAACCCAGCGACATGCCGCACACCAGCATCTCGCTGTCGGGGGCACCGATGTGGGGCAAGATGATGTGGGCAAAGTTGTTCCAAGCCGCTTGGGGGCAGGTGTGCAAGCCGCGCCCCCGGGCTGCCACCATGATGTTTTGCAAGAACATGCCGTAATCGAGCAAGGAGCCGCGGCCCATGACCTTGTCGATGGTGAACATCAAGCCCACGGGCGCGTCAAAAAAACAAAAGTTGCGTTGGTGCTGGGCGTGCATTTTGTCTTTTTCACCTTTGACAATGCCCAACAGGCCATACAAACCCCAGCCGTTTTCGCGCCGCCGCTCTATATAGGGGCTGACCCATTTTTCGGGGTAATAGTCGTAGGCTTCTGGGTACTGAGCGGCCTTTTCCGGGTGTTCACGCCATTCATCGTGCGTCGCGCACACTTTGTGCACCAAGCTGTCACGGCTGGCGCCTTGCAACACATACACCTTCCACGGTTGGGTGTTGGTACCCGATGGGGCCCGGCTGGCCACTTGCAAAATGGCCTCAATGGTGTCGCGCGGTACCGCCTGATCGCTGAATGCCCGCATGGACATTCGGCTGGTGATGGCCTCGTCGACGGCCTGGGTGCGTTCGCTGGGGGTCATGTCAAAGTCTCCAATAATTGTTTGAGGGGGTCCGCCAGGCTGACCGGTCGGCGGCTCACGCGGTCCACGTACACATGCACAAAATGACCACGTGCTGCGCACAGGTCTTGGTCTTGGGCAAACAAAGCGACTTCGTAGCGCACGCTGGAATGTCCCAAGCGCGCCACCCGCAGCCCTGCCTCGACGGTTTGCGGAAAAGCCAAGGGCGAGAAGTAATTGCACTGGGTTTCGACCACCAATCCAATGGCCTGGCCGTGGTGGATGTCGAGCACACCATGTTCAATCAAATAGGCATTGACCGCGGTATCAAACCAACTGTAGTAAACCACGTTGTTGACGTGTCCATACGCGTCGTTGTCCATCCAGCGCGTGCCGATGCTGCGAAATGTCTTGTAAGCGCTGCGTGGCTCTGGGCCCATGCGGTCGTTGGGAGGGTTGCTCATGGGCGCCGATTCTGCCAGCGTTGCCAATGGGCGGCGGCCACGGCAAAGGTATTGACTTGCACTTGAACCGTGTCTTCGATGTCCACCCCATAACCGCCGGCCATGGCCATGGCCAAGGGCAGCCCGCGCACATGCGCCCAGTCCATCACCCGCCTGTCACGCGCCTCCAGGCCATCAAAACTGAGTTTGAGCCGTCCCAAACGGTCGCCCTCATGCGGGTCGGCACCGGCCAAGTAGATCACCAGCCCCGGGTCAAAACGCTCGCCCAAGCTCAACAAGGCCTGCTCCAAGGCAGCCAGGTACTCGTCGTCGCCACAACCGTCGGGCAAGGCCACATCCAAATCGCTGGTCTCTTTGCGAAAAGGGAAGTTCTTGGCACCATGCAGGGACAGGGTGAACACAGTGGGGTCTCCCTGAAAAATGCGCGCCGTGCCATTGCCTTGGTGCACGTCCAAATCGATGATGGCCACCGCCAAGGGATGGCGATGGCTGCGCAGCCACTCTGCTTGCATCAGCCGGGCACAGACGGCGGCGTCGTTGAAGACACAAAAACCGCTGCCCTTGTCGGGGTAAGCATGGTGGGTGCCCCCGGCCAAATTGGCCGCCAAGCCCTCGCGCAAGGCGCTGCGGGCCGCCATGACCGTGGCCCCACTGGAGCGGCGGGCCCGCTCCACCATGCCTGGCGACCAAGGAAAACCAATTTCACGCTGCTGCGCCGGGCTCAGGCTGCCGGTGACCACCGCCTCAATGTAGGCCGGGCTGTGCACCAGGGCCAACTCGCCGTCGCTCACCGGGTCGGCCAAGGACAAACGCAGCTCGGGCAGTTCTTGGCCCAAGCGCTGGCGCAGACGCTCGTACTTGCCCATGGGAAACCGATGCCCGGGTGGGAGCTGCTGGACATGGGGGGGGGCGAAATAAATGTTCACGGCGAACGATTGTCCCGGTTTGAGGCCGATTTAGAACCAACACTCTAATGTGCCGCACCGCAGCAAATAAGGCTTGAATTCATCAGGGCTAACCCTATACTTAGACCCATGCTGCAGCGCAACATTTCATGGCGTCGCAGTGAAACCCAACCACTTAAGGACATACCATGATCACTGCTGACCAAATCACCTCCAGCCACAAAGCCAACCTCGAAGCCTTTTACGGCCTGACCCATTCAGCCTTTGCCGGTTTCGAAAAAATGGTTGAACTGAACCTGACCGCCTCCAAAGCCGCTTTGTCGGAAACCATGGGCCATGCCCAAGCCGCCATGGGCGTCAAAGACATGCAAGAACTGATGGCCCTGCAAGCCGGCATGTTCCAGCCAATGGCCGAAAAGTCTGTTTCTTACAGCCGCCACTTGTATGACATCGCCACCAGCACTGGCGCTCAATTTGGCAAAGCCATGGAAGACAAGTCTGTTGAAGCCCAAAAGTCTTTCGCCAACCTGATTGACTCCGCCGCCAAAAACGCCCCCGCCGGTTCAGAGACCGCCGTGTCCATGGTCAAAAGCGCCGTGGCCGCCGGCCAAAACGCCATGGAGTCAGTGCAGAAAGCCGTCAAGCAAGCCACTGACATGGCCGAGGCCAACTTCAACGCCGTGACCGCCTCTGCCGTCACCGCCGCCAAGACCGCCAGCAAAAAGCGCTGAGCGCCTGGGGCCCATGGCTCCACCGTGAACCTTTGTCTCCTCGGATCCTGTCGCAACCTTTCGGTTCCGGGATCCCTTACAGGCCCCGTTGCAAAACGGGGCCTCTTTTTTTGCGCCGCTTCACAAAGCCCAAATTTGTCATAGGCCTAAGCCCGGCAACACCCCGCCTGGCACAGCACCGCACCAGGGTCAACGTGTGACTGCCAAAGCCGCTTTCAAGGCCGGCAAAGCGGCCAACATGGCGGCGCGACCGGACTCGATGGCGCGCAAACGGGCATTGAAGTCGGCACTGCTCACACCGGTCAAGTTCGGGCGCACGACCACTTGGGCCTCTTTGAGCTCCAAGGCTTTGATGCTTTTGCCCATGATGTTGAAGGTTTGCAGCAATATTTGCAGCATCGATTCGGCCTGGCTGCCTTCAGGGGTGGTGGAAATATCCACCGCCAGCACCACCTCGGCACCCATCTCCCGGGCATAGCGCACGGGCACGGGTGCGACCAATCCGCCGTCCACATAGTCGCGGTTGTTGATGCGCACCGGCAAAAACACCGAGGGCACAGCGCTGGAAGCGCGCACCGCCGTGGCGGTGTCTCCACGCTGGAACAGCACCCCTTCGCCCAAATTCAGGTCGGTGGCCACAATGCCCAATCGGATGGGCAACTCTTCGATCTTGCGCCCCTGGGTCTGGGCCGTCACATAGCGAGCCAAGGCCTCTCCGCGCAACACACCCCGGTTCAAAAAGGGCAAGGCCCAATCGGTGATGGCCGACTCCTCCATCGTCTCGGCAATGCGCTGCAACTGGGCGCCAGTTTTGCCACTGGCATACAAAGCGCCGACCAAACTGCCCGCCGAGGTGCCCACCACCAAGTCGGGCTTGATGCCCGCTTCTTCAAGCACTTGCAACACCCCCACGTGGGCAAAGCCGCGCGCACCACCGCCCCCCAAGGCCAGGCCCAGGCGTTTGGGTTTGGCGGGGACCACCTCCGGCGCAGGGGTGGGGATTTGCTCCTCCTTGGGCGGTGCCGGAGGGGTGGCACATCCCACCAACATAGACAGAGCCGTCAGCGCGGCCCAGGCCTGGACGCGGCGCGAAAATAGGGAAAGGGGCATGGGGGGCTTCTCGGTCAAGGTTTGCAGATCCATCGCACAACCACCATTGTCGGTGCTGATGCACAAACCAGGATGACCACTGGCCGATAATTAACACTCACACCGATTCAACCAGGAGCTCAAAAATGGACATTTCAGGCAAAGTTTTTATCGTCACCGGCGGCGCTTCGGGGCTGGGCGAGGGCACGGCACGCATGCTTGCGACCAAGGGCGGTAAGGTGGTGATCGCTGACATGCAGGTCGAAAAAGGCGAAGCCATTGCCCACGAAATCGGCGGCGCTTTCATGCGCTGCGACGTCAGCAGCGAGGCCGACGGCCAAGCCGTGGTGGCCAAGGCGGTCTCCATGGGCAAACTGATGGGCCTGGTCAACTGCGCGGGCATTGCCCCGGCCGAAAAAACCGTGGGCAAAAATGGGGCGCATTCGCTTGCCGTGTTCACCAAGACCGTCACCGTCAACCTGATTGGCACCTTCAACATGATCCGCCTGGCCGCCGAGGCCATGTGCAAAAACGATCCTGAACCCACCGCTGAGCGCGGCGCCATCATCAACACCGCGTCTGTGGCAGCCTATGACGGCCAAATTGGCCAAGCGGCTTACTCGGCCACCAAAGGCGGTGTTGTCGGCATGACCTTGCCCATCGCGCGCGACTTGGCCCGCAACGGCATTCGCAACATGACCATTGCCCCAGGCATTTTTGGCACGCCCATGATGTTCGGCATGCCCAAAGATGTGCAAGACGCATTGGCCGCCAGCGTGCCCTTCCCTTCGCGTTTGGGCACGCCCCAAGACTATGCGCGCTTGGCGGTGCACATCTTTGAAAACGAGATGCTCAATGGCGAGGTGATTCGCTTGGATGGCGCCATTCGCATGGCACCGAAGTGATGGCGCGACACCTGAGCGCATGAAGCTCGAACCCAGGCCAAGCGCAGACCGCTGGGCCCGCATCAGTGCCTGGATGGGTTTGGCTTGGGCCTTTCTGGGGGCCTGGTGTGCCGCCCCCGCCTGGGGGCAGGCCGACACCCCGCTGCAACCCGAGGCCGCCACCGGCCTCATCCGCCAAAACAGTGTGGCCTTTGCGCGCCAAGGGGTGAGCGCGGCCCACCCGCTGGCCAGCCAAGCTGGCTTGGACATCTTGCGCCAAGGTGGGTCTGCGTTGGACGCGACCATCGCGGTGCAAATGGTGCTCACCCTGGTCGAGCCGCAATCGAGTGGCATTGGCGGCGGGGCTTTTTTGCTCTACCACGACGGCCAACGCGTGCGGGCCTACGACGGGCGCGAAACCGCGCCGGCCACTGCCACCGAAAACCTGTTCTTGCGCCAAGGCCGTGCCATGGACATGCGTCAAGCGGCCCATGGCGGCTTGGCGGTGGGCGTGCCCGGCGTGTTGCGCATGCTCGAATTGGCGCACCGCGCCCATGGCCGCTTGCCCTGGGCGCGTTTGTTTGAACCCGCCATCGTCTTGGCCCAAAACGGATTTCCCATGGGCCACAGGCTGCATCAATTGCTGCGCGGTGCCACCGATCTGCAACAAGACCCCCAAGCCCGGGCCTATTTTTACCAAGCCGATGGCCAGCCCTGGCCCGTTGGCCATCGCTTGCAAAACCCTGGTTTGGCCCAGATGCTGCAACGCATTGCCAATCAAGGGGCGGATGCTTTTCACCAAGGCGCCATCGCACAAGCCATGGTGCTCAAAGTGCAAAACCACCCGCACAACCCAGGCCTGTTGAGCCTGGAGGACTTGCGCCAGTACCGCCCCGTGGAACGCGAGCCCCTGTGTTTTGAACATGGGGCCCAGGGGGTGGTGCACCAGGTTTGCGGCTTCCCCCCACCCAGTTCGGGCGCCGTGGCCATGGCCCAAATCTTGGGCATGCTGAACAGCGCCTTGCCGCGCACCGCGCCAAGCTTGTCCTTGGCCACCAAACCCGCCCCCAACCAGGTGCAAGCCATTGGGGCCAGGGACGAGGCCTGGCTGCACACGTATGCCGAAGCCGCGCGGCTGGCCTATGCCGATCGCGCGCAGTACCTGGCCGACCCAGACTTTGTCGCGCCACCCGGGGGCGATTGGCGCAGCCTGATTGCCCCGGCTTATCTGAACCAGCGCGCCCAATTGATTGGCCACAAGCGCATGGCCAACGCCGAGCCCGGAAGGCCTGGCACCTCGCCGCAGGCCCTGGCCCCCATGCCCGAGCAAACCGAGCATGGCACCAGCCACCTGAGCATCACCGACGCCTGGGGCCACACCTTGGCCATGACCACCAGCATCGAGTCTGCTTTTGGCGCTCACACCATGGTGAGCCTGGGCGAAGGGGGTGGGTTTTTGCTCAACAACCAACTCACCGATTTCAGCTTTGTGCCACGCAACGAACAAGGCCTGCCAATCGCCAACCGCGTCGAGCCCGGCAAGCGCCCGCGCTCATCCATGTCGCCCACCTTGGTGCTGCGCCGATCCGCCCCAGCCCTGCCTGCGCAAGTGCACATCAGCCTGGGCAGCCCCGGGGGGGCGGCCATCATTCACTACACCACCCAAGCCTTGTGGGCGATGTTGCACATGGACCTGCGGCCTCAACAAGCCTTTGACCTGCCACACCTGGCGCTGTTCTCGCCGCAAGGGCCCATATGGCTCGAGACCAGCCGTTTTGATGAAGCCACCCAAGCCGCATTGACCCAGCGCGGCCACCCCCTTCGCCAGACCGATCTGACCAGTGGATTGCATGGCCTGCAACGGGTCACTGGGGGCTGGCTGGGCGGGGCCGATGCGCGCCGCGAAGGCGCAGTGATCGGCGACTGACCCACGCTGATCCAAGTCCACGCCAGAACCATCTGATTCGGGCCCACAGCATGGGCACCTCAGCACCAGGCCAAGGGTCCAGGTGGAGCGCCTTGGGTGTGGCTGCCTACAATGCCCGATCCACCCGAAGTCCCCATGGCCATACCGCAATCCTTTATCCAAGAACTGTTGGCGCGCGCCGATGTGGTGGACATCGTGGGTCGCTACGTGCAGCTGAAAAAAGGCGGCGCCAATTACATGGGTTTGTGCCCTTTCCACGGCGAAAAGTCCCCCTCTTTCTCGGTCAGCCCGACCAAACAGTTTTTCCATTGTTTTGGCTGCGGCAAGAACGGTAATGCGATTGGTTTTTTGATGGAACACGCCGGCATGAACTTTGTCGAAGCGGTCAAAGACCTGGCCCAAACCTACGGCATGCCGGTGCCCGAAGACGATGCCTCGCCCCAAGAGCGCGAACGCGCGGCGTTGGCACGCGAGCGCCAAGCCACCCTGAGCGATGTGCTGGAAAAAGCGGCCCAGGCTTACCGCAAACACCTGAAAAACGCACCCCAAGCCGTCGAGTACCTCAAAGGTCGCGGCCTGTCTGGCGACATCGCACGCGATTACCAGCTGGGCTATGCGCCTGAAGGCTGGCGCAGCCTGGCCAGCGTGTTTCCCGACTACCAAGATCCCTTGCTGGTCGACAGTGGCTTGGTGATTCACCATGCCGAAGACGGCAGCGAAGACAAGCGCTACGACCGTTTTCGCGACCGCATCAT
>CAMDJU010000116.1 GCA_945900695.1 Bordetella parapertussis
ACCCGGATAATCGCCGCATGACACCAACACCCCTCGGCCTGGGCCGTTTGAGCGCTGCCCAAAAGGGCGCTGCGGCCGCGCTCACCACCATCGTGGTGTGGACCTCGTTCATCATCATCTCGCGCGCCTCGGCGGCGCACACCTTGCAGCCTTTCGACTTGGCCTTGTTGCGCTACCTGGGTGCGGGCGTGGTGTTGTTGCCTTGGGGGCTGTGGCTGGTGGCACGCCAGCGCGGCGAGCCTGGCATGGCATCGAGTTTTGGCGGTTTTTCGCCCTTGCCCTTTGGCCTGAGCTTGGGGCTGGGCCTCACTGGCGGGGTGCTGTTTGGTTTGTTTTCGTTTTCGGCGTTTTTTCTGGCACCCGCCGGACATGCCTCGGTATTTTTGACCGGCAGCTTGCCGCTGTGGTCGACCCTGGTGGCCTGGGTTTGGTTGCACGAGTACATCGGAGCGCGCCGGGCCCTGGGTTTGTTGCTGATCTTGGTGGGTGACGCGGTGGTGGGCTGGAACAGCCTGCGCCAAGCCTTTGATGGCAGCGGCGTGTGGCGCGGTGACCTGTGCTTCATGGCCACCGCCTTCAGTTGGGCGTGCTACAGCGTGATGCTCAAGCGCCACCAGGTCGACCCAGTTCGCGCCACCATCGCCACCACCGTGGTGGCCTTGTGCATATTGGTCCCGGCTTATGGGCTGGCTTGGGCCTTGGGTTGGATCACTTCGGCCTTGCCCCAAGCGTCGTGGTCAGAGATGGGTTTCCAGGCCTTTTTCCAAGGGGCCATTTCGGTGGTGGTGTCGGGTATTTCTTTCAGCCAAATGGTGCGCCACTACGGCCCGGTGCGCACCAGCATGATCACCTCGGTGGTGCCGTCCACCTCGGCCATGTGCGCCGTGCTGTTTTTGGGTGAGCCCCTGAACGCGCACTTGGTGGGCGGTTTGGTGTGCGTGACCTTGGGCATTTTGGCCGGCGTGTGGGCCGCCAAGCCCCCAACCGCGAAACCCGCATGAACCGCTTGGCCATCGAGACCAGCACCGAGCAGTTGTCGGTGGCCGTGTCGGCGCGGGGCCAGGTGTGGTCGCACCAAGGCCCGGGCGGTGCCCAGGCCTCGGCCGGTTTGCTCGCCGCCGTTCACGCTGTGCTGGCGCAAGCCGGTTTGGCGCTGAACGACATTGGTGTGATAACGATGGGCCGCGGGCCGGGGTCCTTCACCGGCTTGCGCACCGCATGCGCGGTCTCGCAAGGGCTGGCCTTTGGTTTGGAGTTGGGCATCGTGCCCATCGACACCTTGCTGGCCTTGGCCGAAGAGGGGCGCCACCTCTGCGCTGCGGGCTTGTCTGAAGCCAAGGCTGGCGCTGAGAACGCAGCGACCATGCCCACGCAGCCAGGGGTGGGTGTGCTTGCGTCGCCCAACCTTGAGGGCATCGCGCGGTTTTATGCCGTGATCGATGCGCGCATGGGCCAGTTGTACACAGCGGCCTATGAACACCGCGCTGGCCTTTGGCACACCGTGCAAGAACCGGCGGTGCAAAACCCCGCCGACTGTGCGCTGCCCCTGGCCTGGTCCGGTCAGCCCGTGTGGGCGGTGGGCTTGGCTCAGCACCTGTTGCCCAATCTGGCTTTGCCTTGGGTGCTGGCCCACCCCACGGCCAGTGCCTTGCTGCGCTTGGCCGACCAGGCCCAGGCCCATGGGGGCGAAGTGGCCCCCGCGCTGGCCTTGCCGCTGTACCTGCGCGACAAGGTGGCCCAAACCACCGCCGAACGCGCCCTGGCCAAGGCCAACGCCACGGCCACTTGAGGCCAGGCCGGGCCCTGAGCCATGTCGGACAATCGCGCCATGCCTGCCCTTGCCCCCACCTTGATGCGCTCGCCCCCCGCTTTGGACCTGCGGCCCATGCAAGCGCCCGATTTAGACGCGGTGGTGTTGCTGGAGCAGCAGGTCTATCCCCACCCCTGGACGCGGGGCAACTTTGCCGACGCCTTGGCCGCGGGCTACCACGCGCAGTGTTTACACCAAGACGGCGATTTGTGTGCCTTTGTGGTGGCCATGGCCGGGGTACAAGAAGCCCACCTGCTCAACATCACCGTGGCGCGCCCGCAGCAAGGCCAGGGGCTGGGTCGTTTGTTGTGGCAACACCTGTGCGCCTGGGCACCCAGTGTCGGGGCCGAGCGCATCTGGCTGGAGGTGCGCCGCAGCAACACCGCCGCGCGCGATATCTACACCCACTGGGGGTTTGAGTCCGTGGGCGAGCGCAAAAATTACTACCCCGCAGTGCGCGGCCAGCGCGAAGACGCGGTGGTCATGGGGTTGACGCTGTGAGCTTGCACCTGGACGAACGCCAACGCGCCATGCTCGCAGAGATGCACATCCGTATGTGGGCACCGCGCAGCGAAGCCATCGCCGCCCCCAGCGCCACAGAAGCAGAGGCGACCGCGCCCAATTCGGCCTTGGCGACGCCCCGACTCACGCAGGCCGCAGGCCCCTCTGCCGCTACCCATGCCACCCTACCGTTGATGGCCGCGCGCCCTCCGGTGGTGCCGACCGACAACGCACCCCCTTCTTCCCCGGCGGCTCGACCGGCGGAGTCACCCCGGCCCGGTGCCGCCCTGGTCAAGGCGCCCGTGGTTGCCACACCCTTGGCGCAAGCCGATGGCACCACGCTACAGGCCCAGCGCGAGCGGGTAGCCGACCTGGGTTGGGGAGAATTGAAAGCCGCGGTGCAGCAATGCCAGGCCTGTGCCCTGGGTGCCACCCGCAGCCAAGCGGTGTGGGGCCAAGGGGCGGCCGAGCCAGACCCCAGGGAGGGCCATGCGACGCTGGCCCCAACAAATCTGGGCGTGGCCCACGCCGACTGGTTGGTGGTGGTGGCCGCGCCAACGGCCGAGGACCAAGCCCAGGGTTTGCCGATGGTGGGTGATCCGGGCCGCTTGCTCGACAACATCTTGCGGGCCTTGGGCTTGCAGCGCGAGGGCTTGGGGCCCTTGGGCCACAGTGTGTTCATCACCTCGGCCCTCAAATGCGCGCCGCCCCAAGAGCGCAACCCCCAAGCCCCTGAACTCGACATGTGCGAGCCGCAACTGGCGCGGCAAATCGCCTTGTTGCGCCCCAAGGTGATTGTGGCCATGGGCCTGGTCGCCGCGCAAAGCGTGTTGCGCCAAGATGCCGAGCGCATCGCGGACTTGCCGCTGGGGCGTTTGCGCCAACAGGTGTGGCAGCACCAGGGCACCCCCGTTGTGGTGACCTACCCCAGCGCTTATTTGATGCGCACCCCCGCAGACAAAGCCAAGGCCTGGGCCGACTGGTGCATGGCGCGCACCTTGGCCCTGGGCCAAGCCGGGTAAATCCCTAGGCGAAACGCAGGGGTTTTTCGACAACACTTGCCTCCTGTTTAGCAAGAGGGCGGTTCGCACTGCACGGCCTTCTTGCATTCCCCCGCAATGACTTTTTGTTCGCCATGACCCACCGCGTGACCCTGCACCCCAGTGCCAGCCCATTCGACTGCGCCCCGGGGCAAGCCATCTTGAAAGCCGGTTTGGCCGCTGGCCTGCGCCTGCCCTTCAGTTGCCGCTCGGGCATGTGCCGCACCTGCAAGGGTCGGGTGGTGTCGGGCCAGGTGGACTTTGGCGACGCCCATGTGAAATACCTGTCAGAGACCGAGCGCGCGCAAGGGTTTGCGTTGCTGTGCTGCGCCTCACCTCTGAGCGACCTGGTGGTCGAGGTCGAAGAGATCGATACCGACCGCCACCTGGCGCCCCAACGCATGCCTGCGCGGGTCTTGTCGTTCGAAGCCCCGGCCAGCGATGTGCGCATCGTCACCTTGGGGCTGCCGGCCAACGAGCCGGTGCAGTTTCGCGCGGGGCAATTCATCGATGTGCTGCGCCCCGATGGCACCCGGCGCAGCTACTCCATCGCCACCAGCCCCGAGGCCGCTGGGGTGCGCCAGCTGGAGCTGCACATCCGCCACATGCCCGGCGGGGTGTTCACCGACCATGTGTTTGGGGCCATGAAGCTGCGCGAAATTTGGCAAATCGAAATGCCTTTGGGTTCGTTTTACCTGCGCGAAGACAGCACGGCACCCATGCTGATGGTGTGCTCGGGCACGGGTTTTGCGCCGATTCAAGCCATGGTCGAAGACAGCTTGGCGCGCGGCATGACCCGGCCTATTGAGCTGTACTGGGGTGGACGCCGCCGCGACGATGTGTACCGTGCCGACAAAGCGCAAGGCTGGGCCGATGCGCATGCGCACATCCGCTTCATACCGGTGCTGAGCGACGCCACCGACGCCGACGCTTGGAGCGGGCGGACCGGCTTGGTGCACCAAGCCGTGCTCCAAGACCACCCCGATATGCGCGCCATGCAGGTCTATGCCTGTGGGGCGCCGGTGATGGTCGAGGCGGCGCGGCGCGACTTTGTGGCCCATGCCCAATTGAGCGAAGCCCAGTTTTATGCCGACTCGTTTTTGAGCGCTGCTGACCAAGCGGCCAACGCCACATGAAAAACCCAAGCCTGCGTTTGAACCCATGCCATGGCGTGGCTGCGAAGGCTAACCCTGTTCAACCCTGCCCTTTTTTGTTTTAACTGCCCATAGGAGACTCGCCCATGCTGCCCGACAACTGCACCGTTGTGCCCCAAGAACGCCAATCCGTCATCAAGCCCTATTGCATGAGCCACGGCACCTTGGAGGTCTATAGCCTCAAAGCCTCGCGCCGCTTTTACGAAGAATTTTTGGGCCTGGAGTGCGTGCGCCACGGCAAGCCCGCCATGGTCATTCGCTTAGGGATGCGCTTTCATGTGGTGTGCGTGGAGGTGGGCGACCAAATCCACCCCTGCAGCTTGCTCAACCATTGGGGTGTGGACGTGGCCACCCGCGCCGAGGTGGACGAGGCCCACGCCAAAGCCGTGGCCCACAAAGACAAATTCAAAATCCGCCAGGTCTTGCCGGTGCAAGAGATGCACGGGGTTTACAGCTTTTACTTAGAAGACCTGGACCACAACTGGTGGGAAGTCCAACACTACGCCAACGGCTTTCAGCACGACGACTTCTTTGATTTTGGCGACCGCTTCACCATGGAAGAAGAGGGTGATGCCGCCAACCTGGAAGAGCTCAAAAACTGATTCAGCGAAAAACTGCCTCAGACATCGATCCATTCATTCCAACCATTCCTACGGAGTCAAACATGTTCAAACCTTTTCAACGCTGGGGTGCCGCCTTGGCTGGCGCTGCCAGCTTGTGCGCTGCCATGTGGGCCGCCCCGACCATGGCCCAAACCACACCCATCAAGGTGGGTGGCTCACTGGCGATCACCGGCCCCCTGAGTGCCTCGGCGGTGATGCAAAAAATCGCTGGCGAGATTTACCTCGAGCAGCTCAACAAACGCGGTGGATGGATGGGCCGCCCGGTCGAGTGGGTGCTCAAAGACGACCAGTCCAAGCCCGATGTGGCGCGCACCTTGTACGAACAGCTCGTCACCGTGGATAAGGTCGACTTGCTCATGGGCCCCTACGCCACGCCCAACATTTTGTCGGCCATGGGCATTGCCCAGCGCTACAGCAAGTTGCTGTTGCACAACACCTTTGGCCTGCCCTCGCTGGCCAAATACGACATGCTGTTTTCGGTGGGCGGGCAAGCCTATGAAATAGAGAGCACCTGGCCCAATTTGGTGTTCGATGCGGTGGCCTCTGGCAACAAAGCGCCCAAAACCGTAGCTGTGCTCACCAGCAAATTTGCGTCGGTGAACTTTGTCACCCAAGGGGCACGCGAGGCCATGAAAAAACGCGGCCTCACCGAAGCCGTTTACCTGGAGTGGGAGTTTGGCAACCGTGATTTCGGCGCCATTGCCTCGCGGGTGAAGGAGGCCAAGGCCGATATGGTGTGGGTCGGTGGCGTGGGCTTGGACGGCAACTTGCTGCTCGATGCGATGAAAAAAATCGACTATGTGCCCCCGCAGTTTTTCATTGCCTTCCCCGCCTCTGGCCCGATGCTCAAGTCCCCTGATGGCAAAGGCGTGCTTGCCCTGACGGTGTTTGAAGAGCATCCGCCCTTCACCAGCAACCCCGTGGCCGCCGAGTTTGTCAAGCAGTTCAACGAGCGTGCAGCCAAGGCCAACTTGCCCGACACCTCGGTGGAGTTGTTCTCGTCCGTGGCCTATGCCACCTGGCAAGTGCTGGACGCGGCCGTCACTGCCACCAAGAGTTTGGACGACAAAACATTGGCCGCATGGCTGAAAAAGAACCAGGTCGACACCATCATTGGCAAGGTGCGCTGGGACGGCACCAACAACTTCATGAAGGGCAGCGACTTGTACCGCGTCAAGCAGGTGCAAAACGGCAAGTGGGTGGTGGTGTGGCCGCGCGACTCGGCCGCGCCGGGCGCCAAACTGATTTCGCCTTGAGGCTGGTACACAACTGTTTGCTGGACCGCATCAATTTTTTCTTCACTTCAATCTACATCGAGAAATCCATGATGACATTTTTTCGCCCCCTTCTGGCCGCGTTGCTGATTTGCATCAGTGGTCTGAGCCTTGCGCAAAACCTCAAGCCCGTCAACCTCATCGTCTTTCCTGGCGGCTTTAATTGGCCAGTTTGGGTGGCACAAGACAAGGGTTTGTTCACCCGCCAAGGTTTGGATGTGAAGGTCACGCCCACGCCCAATTCAACCTTTCAGCTCACCGGTTTGATCGAAGGCAAGTTTGACATCGCCATGACCGCCATTGACAACCTGATTGCCTATCGCGAGGGCCAGGGTGCGGCTTTGGGCCCGGATTTGTTTGCCTTCATGGGTGGCGACACCGGCTTTTTGCGCTTGGTGACCGTCCCAGAGGTCAAGACCTATGCGGATTTGCGCGGCAAAGAGGTGTCGGTCGATGCCCTGACCACGGGTTATGCCTTTGTGCTGCTCGATATGCTGGAGCGCAATGGACTGGTGAAAGACCGCGACTACACCACCCCCGCCGCGGGCGGTGTGTTGCAGCGCTATCAGTCATTGATGGATAAAAAGCATGCAGGGACTTTGTTGATTTCGCCTTTTGAAGTCACCGCACAGGCGCGTGGTTTCAATGTCTTGGGCAGTGGCATCGACGTGTTGGGCAAGTACCAAGGGTTGGTGGGCGGTGCACGCAAGTCGTGGGCTGAGGCCAATCGCGACAGTGTGGTGGCCTACATTGCCGCCTTTTCTCAAGCCGTGGATTGGCTCTATGACCCCGCCAACAAAGAAGAGGCGATTGGCATTTTTCTGAAAAATCAAAACAATTCCACACGCCAAGCGGCCGAAACCTCCTATGGTGTGTTGCTTTCGCCCAAAGAAGGGTTTCAGAAAAAAGCCCAAATCGATATGGAAGGGGTTCGCACGGCACTGCTGCTGCGCTCCAAATATGGCGTACCCAAAAAGACATTGACCGACCCCACGCCCTATTACGACGCGAGCTTTCACACCGAAGCCATGAAGCGCGCCCGCTAAAACAACCTGCATCCCGATGAAAACCTCTTACAAATTGCTGAGCTACAGCGCCAACAAGCTGCCCCGCGCCGGGGTGCTGGTCGGCGACACCGTGTACGACGCCCAAAAGGCCACCGGCGTGTCTGCCCACGCAAATATGCTGGGGCTTTTGGCCGATTGGGCCGCCGCCAAAAAAGCCCTGGCCGCTTTTGAAGCCAAAGTGCATGCGGGCAAAACACGGGCGCAAGGCACACCGCTGAAAAAAACCAAACTGCTCGCTCCGGTCCTCTACCCGGGGCAAATTTACTGCGCGGGGGCCAACTACACCGACCACATGCAAGAGATGGCCCGGGTGCTGAACCAGCCCCAAGGGCCGTCCATGAAAGAGCTGGGTGAGTTGCCCTGGCACTTCATCAAAACCGGTGCTTCATCGGTGGTCGGGCCCGGCGCCAAGGTGAAGATGCCCA
>CAMDJU010000117.1 GCA_945900695.1 Bordetella parapertussis
CAGCGCCAAGCCCTGGAGCAGGCCGACATGGCCCTGAAAAAACTCGCGGCTCAAGCCCATGGTGAAACCTTGACCCATGTGCTCAGCGCTTGGGAGCAGCGCGATGCCGCTTTGCTGCCCCCCGCTTCCGAGTTGGGTGCGCGCTTAGCCCCGGCTCAGCGCGGCCAGTGGGTCAAGGCCTTGTCCAGTCCCGCCCAGGGAGAAGCCGAAACCGCTTTGCTGCGCATGGAAATCGCGGCCGAGTTGCCCAGCCCGGCTGCGTCGCTCGAAGCCAGGCGTCAGCTGCAGTTGGTGTTGCTCACGCGGCGCAACGATGCGCCACCGCACCAAACCTGGGCCAATGACGCGGCGCAAGCCATGTCTGCAGCGTTTGAGCCGGGCCAAGCACGCCGGCTGCAAAACGCCCTCAAGGTCTTGCTGCGGCGCTGAGGGGTTGTTCGGGCAGGGGCACACGCTGCCACTGCCCGGCTTGCAAGCGCAACACCTCCAAGCGTGGCGCTGAACCGCCAGCCTGCCAGTCGCTGAGCACCCAACGCTCTAGGCCTTGGCCCATGCGGTGATGGCCGGGCCGGTGGGTGTGGCCATGCACCAAGGTATGGGCCTGGTGCAAGGTCAAAGCTGACTCACAGGCAAGGGGGTTCACATCGGGCAAGGTTGTCAAGCTGTTCTGGCGGGCTTGGCTTTGGGCCCGCATGGCCCGCGCTTGGGCCATGCGCTCAGGCAAGGGCTGCGCCAAAAAGGTGTTTTGCCAATCTGGGCTGCGCACCTGGGCGCGAAACGCCAGGTAATCGTGGTCATCGGTACACAAGATGTCGCCATGGCTGAGCAGCAAAGTCCCGGCGCTGCTTTGCACGGTGCAAGGCTCGCTCAAGGCCTGCACACCTGTGTGCTTGAAAAACCCGGGGCCGATCAAAAAGTCGCGGTTGCCACACAGAAAAAAAACGGGTTTGGTTGAGGTGCATTTGGCCAAGGCTTGGGCGCAGCTTTTCTCAAACACCCCCAAAGGATGGTCCAGCACATCGTCACCTACCCAGGCTTCAAACAAATCACCCAAGATGAACAAGGCTTTGGCCGGGGTGTGCGCCAGATAGTCCAGCCAGGCTTGTGCCGTGGCCGCGTCTGCGCTGTGCAAATGCACATCAGATAAAAAATCCACACAGCCCCAAGCCGTGGCATCGACCGAGGCCAGTGCCATTGCGCTTGCAGGGGTGGGTGTGGACATGGCTGTCAAGGCGCAGCCGGGCCGCTCACAGGGCGAAGGCTTTTTCGATCACCACGTCTTGGACGGGCACGTCATCGTGAAAGCCCTTGCGCCCGGTTTTGACCGCACGGATGGCATCCACCACGTCATTGCCAGCCACCACTTTGCCAAACACCGCGTAGCCCCAGCCTTGGGGTGTGGGGGCGCTGTGGTTGAGAAAACCGTTGTCAGCGGTGTTGATGAAGAACTGCGCGGTGGCCGAATGCGGGTCGCTGGTGCGCGCCATGGCCACGGTGTAGATGGTGTTGTGCAAGCCGTTGTTGGCTTCGTTGTCAATCGGTTCGGCACAAGGCTTTTGCTTCATGCCAGGCTCGAAGCCGCCGCCTTGGATCATGAAGTCTTTGATCACGCGGTGAAACACGGTCTGGTTGTAGTGTCCGTTTTCAACGTAGCTTAAAAAATTGGCCACTGACAGCGGGGCATGTTCGGCATCGAGTTCGAGCGTGATCACGCCGTGGTCTTGGATGTGCAGTTCGACTTGGGGTTGGGTCATGTTATTTCACCAGGGTTGCAGATTGAATGGTCACTTGTGTGCGTGGCACATCGGTGGGGAAGGGACCGCCAGCGCCGGTGGGCACGGCTTTGATGCGCTCGACCACGTCCATGCCGCTGACCACCGCGCCAAACACGGTGTAGCCAAACAGTTGGGGGGCGTTGAGCAAATTCGCACGGGGCACGTTTTCGTAGGTGCGCCCGCCGTATTCAAAGCGCGCCACCGGGTCGCCGTCGGGGATCAGAACGGGGTCTAAAAAGGCGTTGTCACGCACGTTGATGAAAAACTGCGCGGTGGCGGAGTTGGGGTCGTTGGTGCGGGCCATGGCCAGGGTGCCCACGGTGTTGCGCGCACCGCCCTTGGACAAGGCCTCGCGCCCTTCGTGGGCCACAGGTGCACGGCTGGGTTTTTCGCGGTAGCGTGCATCGTAGCCGCCACCTTGCACCATGAAGTTGCTGATCACGCGGTGAAACACCGTGCCGTCGTAATGCTTGTCGCGCACATATTGCAAAAAATTGTCAACCGTTTTGGGGGCTTTGTCGGGGTAGACCTCAACCACAAATTCGCCCATGCTGGTGGCGAACTTGACCCGTGGTGCAGTTTCGGCCACGGCCTGGGTCAGGCCCAAAGAGGCGCACAGGGCCAACGCCGACAGGCCATGGACAAAGGGTTGGAGAAAAGTGCGACGCTTCATGGGGCAGAGGTGGAGAGTTTTAAAAGGGGTTGCAGCAGTTGCTGCTTTTGCGCCAAACCGAGGTTGGGGCGTGGGGCAATGGCCGTCGCACTGAGGCCAGGGTTGGCCCCAGGAAAGGTTCGCTGGGGGATGGGCGCTGAGGCATGGGCTTGTGCAGCCAATTGGTAATGGCGTTGCGCTTGGCGCAGCAGCACATCGGCCAAATTCTCATGGGCCAAGGCATGTTTGGGGTCGGCGCGCAAGGCGAGTTCAAAGGAACGCTGAGCCAGGTCGATCTCGTTGTTGGCGGCTTGCAGCACACCCAGGTTGTTGTGCGGTTCGGCCAGTTCGGGGAAGTCTTGGGTCAGCTCGGCATAAACCCGCATGGCGGGGTCCCGCTGGCCTTGGCGGGTGAGCAAGACGGCTTGCCAAAAACGCATTTGCGGATCGCTTGGGCGTTGGGCCAAATGGGCTTGAATCCTCTCCAGCGCAGCACCCACTTGGTCTTGGCGCATCAATTGCTCAACCAGCAAGTGCGGGTCGGTGATGATGGCGGGCGCTTGTGTTTGAGCCAAGCCAGCACCGCAGAACACGGCCAAGGCCAAGCCAATGGTTTGCAGCGCAGGTGGCCAGGGCAGGGGTTTCATGGGCGAAATGGGCAGGTGTCAGCCCACAACAAAGGGCGTTATATATACTGCGGTCATTGTAGGTCAGTGTCAGATTTGACACCTTGATCGATAGAGCTTACCCAGACCCATGACCCTTCGCATTCACAACACGCTCACCCGGGCGATGGAAATCTTTTCGCCGATCACACCCGGTTTGGTGCGCATGTACGTTTGCGGCATGACCGTGTACGACCTGTGCCACTTGGGCCATGCCCGCTCCATGGTGTCGTTTGATGTGGTGCAGCGCTGGCTCAAAACCAGTGGCTACCAAGTCGAATATGTGCGCAACATCACCGACATCGACGACAAAATCATCCAGCGTGCGCTTGACAACGGCGAGACCTTGCGCGCGCTGACCCAGCGCATGATCGACGCCTTGCACCAAGATGCCGATGCACTGGGCATCGAGCGGCCCCAGCATGAACCGCGTGCCACCGACTTTGTGCCGCAGATGACCCGCTTGATTGGTCAGTTGGAAACCCAAGGCTTGGCCTATCGGGTGGCCAATGGCGATGTGAATTTCTCGGTGCGCAAATTCCCCGGCTACGGCAAGTTGTCGGGCAAGTCCTTGGACGAGCTGCATGCTGGCGAGCGCGTGGCGGTGCTCGATGGCAAGCAAGACCCCTTGGACTTTGTGCTGTGGAAAAGCGCCAAACCGCAAGAGCCTGAAGAAGCCAAATGGGCCAGCCCCTTTGGGCCGGGCCGTCCGGGATGGCACATTGAATGCTCGGCCATGGCCTGCGAGTTGTTGGGCCAGACCTTTGACATCCACGGCGGCGGTGCCGATTTGCAGTTTCCGCACCACGAGAACGAAATTGCCCAAAGCGAAGGCGCCTCGGGCCAAACCTTGGCCCGCTATTGGATGCACAACGGCTTCATCAATGTGGACAACGAAAAAATGTCCAAAAGCCTGGGCAACTTTTTCACCATCCGTGAAGTGCTCAAGGTCTTTGATGCCGAAACCATTCGCTTCTTTGTGGTGCGCAGCCACTACCGCAGCCCCCTGAACTACAGCGATGTGCATTTGAACGATGCCCGCAACGCCTTAAAGCGCTTGTACACCGCGCTGGCGGCGGTGCCGCCCGCTCCGGTGGCGGCCATCGACTGGCAACAGCCCCATGCCCAGCGCTTCCAAGCAGCGATGAACGAAGACTTTGGCACCAGTGAAGCCGTGGCGGTGTTGTTTGACTTGGCCAGCGAAGTCAACCGCCACCTGTCGGCTGAACTGGCGGGTTTGCTCAAAGCTTTGGGTGGGGTGCTGGGTTTGCTGCAACAAGTGCCGCAAGCGTTTTTACAAACGGGCGTGACCCTCAGCGAGGCCGACATCCAAGCCCAGATCCAAGCCCGTGCCCAGGCCAAGAAAGACCGCGACTTTGCCACGGCAGACCGCATTCGCCAAGAGCTGGCGGCGCAAGGGGTGGTGCTCAAAGATTCGCCCACCGGCACCACCTGGGAGCGTGGCTGATGCCCAGCAAACAACCTGCCATCAAAGTGGTCACTCCCGAATACTGGGAGGAGGCCTGCAAGCATTTGGCCAAAAAAGACCGGGTGATGCGCCGCTTGATTCCTCAGTTTGGCGACGCTTCTCTGCAGTCCCGGGGGGACGCTTTTGTCACCTTGGCGCGTTCCATCGTGGGCCAGCAAATATCGGTCAAGGCCGCGCAGAGCGTGTGGGACAAATTCGCCGTGCTGCCGCGCAAAATGACCCCGGCCAATGTGCTCAAGCTCAAAGTGGACGACATGCGCGCAGCGGGTTTGTCGGCGCGCAAAGTGGAATACCTGGTGGACCTGTCGTTGCATTTTGATGGCGGCTTGCTCAGCACCGCCCAATGGACCAGCATGGGTGACGACGCCATCATTGATGAGTTGGTCGCCATCCGTGGCATTGGCCGCTGGACCGCCGAGATGTTTTTGATTTTTTACCTCTTGCGCCCCAATGTGCTGCCGCTTGATGATGTGGGCCTGATCAACGGCATCAGCCACAACTACTTTTCCGGCGAGGCGGTCAGCCGCAGCGAAGCCCGCGAGGTGGCCGCTGCTTGGGCGCCGTATTGCAGCGTGGCCACTTGGTATATTTGGTGCTCGCTCGACCCATTGCCGGTGGAGTACTGAGCACCCGCTCCGCTTCGACCCAGGAGAAAATTTTGTCGAAAAAAACTTTTCTCGATTTTGAGCAACCGATTGCCGAACTCGAAGCCAAGATCGAAGAACTGCGCTATGTGCAAACCGAGTCTGCGGTGGACATTTCCACCGAGATCGATCAACTGCACAAAAAAAGCCAGCAGCTGACCAAAACCATCTACAGCGACCTCAATTCTTGGCAAATCACCAAGATCGCCCGCCACCCTGAGCGGCCTTATACGATGGATTACATCAACGACATCTTCACCGATTTTGTCGAGATGCATGGCGACCGCCACTTCGCCGATGACCAAAGCATTGTGGGCGGTTTGGCCCGCTTCAATGGACAGGCGTGCATGGTGTTGGGCCATCAAAAGGGGCGCGACACCAAGGAGCGGGCATTGCGCAACTTTGGCATGTGCCGCCCCGAGGGCTACCGCAAAGCCCTGCGCCTGATGAAGACCGCCGAAAAGTTCAAGTTGCCGGTGTTCACCTTTGTGGACACCCCCGGCGCATACCCGGGCATTGATGCCGAAGAGCGCAGCCAAAGCGAGGCCATTGGGCGCAATATTTTTGAGATGGCCCAACTCGAGGTGCCCATCATCACCACCATCATTGGCGAGGGTGGCTCCGGCGGGGCCTTGGCCATCAGCGTGGCAGACCAGGTGTTGATGCTGCAATATGCGGTGTATTCCGTCATCAGCCCCGAGGGTTGTGCGTCTATTTTGTGGAAAACCAGTGAGCGCGCCGCCGATGCGGCCGAGGCCCTGGCCATCACCGCGCACCGCCTCAAGGCCTTGGGCCTCATCGACAAAATCGTCAACGAACCTTTGGGTGGGGCGCACCGCGACCCCAAGCACATGGCGGCCCAACTCAAGCGCGGCTTGGGCGACGCCTTTCGCCAAGTCAGCGACCTCAAAGTCAAAGAGCTGCTCGACAAGCGCTACGAGCGGTTGCAAAGTTACGGCCGCTACACCGACACGAAAGTCGAAGCCCAATGAGCCCCGGGTGAGCGCCAGCAGCCCCCCCACCGATCACCCGCTGACCCAGGCATTGAAGGCCTTGGACCACTTGCCACCCAAGGTGGTGGCCTTGAGTGGCGGCGCCGACTCCACCGCCATGCTGCTCGCTTGCGCCCAACGCTGGCCGGGGCAGGTCAGGGCGGTGCACATTCACCACAGCTTGCAATCCGCAGCCGACACCTTCGCCCAACATTGCGAGGCCTTGTGCGCTCGCTGGCAAGTGCCCTTGGTGGTGCTCCACGTGCAAGCCCACCACGCCAGCGGTGAAAGCCCCGAAGAAGCCGCCCGCAACGCCCGATACGTGGGCATTGAAGCCGTGTTGCAACAGCATTGGGGCGGTGGTTTGCGACATGTGGTGCTGGCCCAGCATGCCGACGACCAGGCCGAAACGGTGCTGCTTGCGCTGTCGCGCGGGGCCGGTTTGCCCGGCTTGGCAGCCATGCCGGCCCAGCGCATGCGGGGCGATATTCATTTGCACCGACCCTGGTTGGCCTTGCCGGGCGTGCTGGTTCGACCCTGGCTGCAAGCCCAGGGCCAAACGTGGTGTGAAGACCCCACCAACCAAGATACCCGCTACACCCGCAACCGCATTCGCGCTGAGTTGCTTCCTGTGTGGGAAGCGCTGTTCCCCAGCTTTCGCCAAACGCTGGCCCGAACAGCGGGCCATGCGGCCCAAGCCCAGGCCTTGCTGGACGAGGTGGCCACGCAAGACCTGGCCCTGGTGGGGCAACCGCCACGGTTGGCGGCTTTACAGCCACTCAGCCCAGCGCGCCAAGCCAATGTGCTGCGCCATTGGCTCAAGGGTCTGGGTGTGCGCGCCAGCCATGCGCAACTGCAAGCGCTGATGCAACAGGTTCAGGCCTGCACCACCCGCGGCCACCGCATCCACCTCAAGGTGGGTGAGGGGTTTGTGCACAGGGTGGAGGAATGCATCGATTGGTACAATCGCTAGCTTTGCTTCGAAACAGCCTCACACACCATGGCTTTGATCGTTCACAAATACGGCGGCACCTCGATGGGCTCGACCGAGCGCATCCGCAATGTCGCCAAGCGCGTGGCCAAATGGGCCCGTGCTGGCCACCAAATGGTGGTCGTCCCCTCCGCCATGAGCGGCGAAACCAATCGCTTGCTCGGTTTGGCCAAAGAGCTGGCCCCCAGCCGCGAAGAAACCCCTTATCAACGCGAACTCGACATGCTTGCCGCCACGGGCGAACAAGCCTCGTCGGCCCTGTTGGCCATTGCCTTGCAAGCCGAGGGCATGCCCTCGGTCAGCTACGCCGGTTGGCAAGTGCCCATCCGCACCAACAGTGCCTTCACCAAAGCGCGCATCGAATCCATTGACGACACCCGGGTCCGTGCCGACTTGGACGCGGGCAAGGTGGTCATCATCACCGGCTTTCAGGGCCTGGACCCCGAGCAAAACATCACCACCTTGGGGCGCGGCGGCTCTGACACCTCGGCCGTGGCCGTGGCCGCCTCCCTCAAAGCCCACGAGTGTTTGATTTACACCGATGTGGACGGCGTCTACACCACCGACCCCCGCGTGGTGCCAGAGGCGCGCCGATTGCGTGCCATCTGCTTTGAGGAAATGCTGGAAATGGCCTCGTTGGGCAGCAAGGTGCTGCAA
>CAMDJU010000118.1 GCA_945900695.1 Bordetella parapertussis
GAGTTGACCCCGATCGAAAAAGCCGAGCGCCGCGTGCTGGTGTTGGCCAACCCCGGCCACGGCCTGGACAAAATGCAAGCCAGCGCCGCCATCTACCTGGGCATGCAGTTGTTGTTGCCGGGCGAGTGGGCACCTTCGCACCGCCACACCCCTAACGCGGTGCGCATGATCGTCGAAGGCGAGGGCGCTTACACCACCGTGGACGGTGAGAAATGCCCCATGAGTCGGGGCGACCTGATCCTCACCCCCACCGGCTTGTGGCACGAGCATGGCCACGACGGCACCGATCCGGTGGTGTGGCTGGATGTGCTTGACCTGCCCATCATTTACTACCTCGAGACGTCTTATCACGTCAATGGCGACGCCCAAACCCCGGTCCCCGGTCGCGGCGACCGCATCCATGCCCATGGCGGCATGGCGCCCACCCGCATGTTTGTGCGGGGGAACAAGCCCTATCCGATGCTGCGCTATCCCTGGGACCAAGCGCGCGCAGCCTTGATCACTTTGTCCCAAGACGATCCAGCAGCGGAGTCGGTGCAAATCACCTACGTCAACCCCGAGACCGGCGGTGACGTGGAAAACATCTTGGGCTTTTACGCCATGATGCTGCGCCCCGGTCAAACGCTGAACATGCCCGCGCGCTCGCCCGCTTGTGTCTTCCACTTGATTGAAGGTGCGGCAGATGTGTCCATTGAGGGACAAAACTTTGCCTTGGTCGAAGCCGATACCTGTTGTGCACCGGGCTATACCCCCGTCACCGTGACCAACCGCTCGAAAAGCGAACCAGCGTTTTTCTTTTTGGCCGACGAGGCCCCGCTGCACCGCAAGCTGGGCGTGTACGAAGTTCGCGCTTGACGCGCCCCAGTGCCATGCAGCTCTACAGCTTTTTTCGCTCGGGTACCTCGCACCGGGTGCGCATTGCCCTCAACCTCAAAGGCCTGGCGGCCCAATACATGGTGGTGGACTTGCGCACCGAGGCGCACCAAAGCGCCGATTACAAGGCCTTGAACCCGCAAGGTTTGGTGCCGGCCCTGGTCAAAGACGGCAAAGTCATGACCCAGTCGCCAGCCATCATCGAGTGGCTGGAGGAAACCCATCCCACACCGGCCCTGTTGCCCAACACGCCAGATGACCGCGCCCGCGTTCGGGCCTTGGCCGCCATGGTGGCTTGCGATATACACCCCATCAACAACCGGCGCATCTTGGAATACCTGCGCCACCAGATGAAAGTCGACGAGGCCGCCATCAACGCTTGGTGTGTCCACTGGATCACACAGGGCTTTGATGCCTACGAGGCTTTGCTGCGGGCCAACGCCCAACGCGGACGCTTCAGCTTTGGGGACGCGCCTGGCTTGGCCGACCTGTACCTGGTGCCCCAGGTGGAGAGTGCCCGCCGCTTCAAAGTGGACATGGCGCGCTGGCCAATCATCTCAGCAGTGGATGCGGCTTGCATGGCCTTGGAAACTTTTCAAAAGGCCGCGCCCGCCGTTCAACCCGACGCTTCCTGAGGCTGGCTTCAGTGCCGCTCAGGCAGCGGTCTGTCGCTGGCAGATGGGGATGTGCGCAAGCACAAAGCCCGCAGGGCTGTGGCGGTCCATGTCCCAAACATGGCGTGGCTTAAAGCGCCACACCCTCTAAGATGAGCAAAGCGCGTTTTCTCTCCAATCCCCCCGCATAACCGGTCAACTGGCCTTGGGCGCCGAGCACCCGGTGGCAGGGCACGATCACGCTCCAAGGGTTGCGGCCCACGGCCGCGCCCACGGCGCGAACCGCCAGGGGTTTGTTCAGCTGCGTGGCGAGTTGGCCGTAACTGCAGGTGCTGCCGTAAGGTATGGCACACAATGCCTGCCACACTCTTTGCTGAAAGGGTGTGCCCCAAGCGCTGGCGCGTGGGGTTTTAAACACTTGGCTGGCATGCTTGAAATAGGCCTCTAACTCTTGCTCAGCGCTGTCGAGCCAGCGCTGTTGGCGCACCACGGTCCAGGCACTGGCATCAGGGTGGTGGCTTTGCCCCTCAAACCAAGCCCCGGCCAAGCCGTCTTCACTGGCAGCGAGCAGCATCGGCCCTTGGGGGGTGCGAATCGTTTTACAAACCAGCATCATGTCTCCTTGGTGTGCCAAAGCCGCAGCACTGCATAGCTGCGCCAAGGCTGCCAACGCTGGGCCAATGCGGTGGCCGCACGCGCCGGGTTGGGGGTGTAGCGCACACCCAGGCGTTGTTGCACCACCAAGTCCCCGGCTGGAAATGCATCGGGCCACCGCATGGCCCGCATGGCAATGTACTGCGCTGTCCACGCGCCAATGCCCGGCAGGGCCATCAAGGCTTGCACCCGCTCGGCCACATTCGCCCCGGGGTTCAAATCCAAGCCACCTTGACACACCGCATGGGCCAATGCATGCAGGGCCTTTTGCCTTTGTTTGACGATGCCCAAAGCACCCAGTTGGTCGGGGCTGGCGGCCAGCATCTGTGCGGCTGTGGGGAAGGCGTGGGTCAGTTCAGCCCAAGGGGTGGTCACCGGCGTCCCCAGGGCGCGAACCAAGCGCTGGGCATAGGTGCGGGCCGCGGCCACGCTGACTTGTTGACCCAGCACTGCACGCACAGCCAACTCGAAACCATGCCACGCACCTGGCACCCGGACACCGCAGTGGTTGGCAAAGTCAGCTTGCAGGGCGGCTTCCAGCGCCAATGGATCGGCATCCAGGTCCAAAGCCCAACGCAAGCGCATGAGCAATGTGGACAAGTGAGGCCAAAAATGGTCGCTGATCTGCACCCTGACCTGATGCGCAGGGGCATCAAATTGCAAGCGCACCCATCCATTGCAAAGTCCACCGGGCAGGTCCAAGGTGACGATGCGGGTGAAAGCTTCTCCACCTGTGGCCTGGGGCTCGCACCACTCCAGGCCAGGGACAGCGCGCTGGCGCCAAAAATCCAACATGGCTTGCTGGTCAAACGGGGGGCGGTACGACAAGCGAATGCGGGCCGGCCCTTGTGCGGCACCCCTTTGTCGGCATTGTGTGGGCTTGAGTTGGTAATGCAAGGCAAAGGCGCGGTTGAATTGACGGGTGGTTGAAAAGCCGCTGAGCGAGGCCACTTTTTCCATGGACAGGGTGGTCGTGGACAACAAAAGCTTGGCCCGCAACAAACGCTGGGTTTGGCGGTATTGAGCAGGCGTCACCCCCAGGTGGGTGTGCATGATGCGTCTCAAATGGCGCTCGCTCACCCCCATGTGGGCAGCCAAGTCGCTGACTTGCCAAGCGCCTACTTGGGGTGCGCGTTGCGCCATCCAAGCCAGGGCTTGGTGCGCCAGCATCTGGCTGGCATCTTGGCTGGACCATTGCACGGGTGGGCCCGGTGCCAACTCTGGGCGACACCGCAGGCAGGGTCTGAACCCGGCACCCTCAGCCTGGGCTGGATGGGTGAAAAACAGACAGTTCCGCTGCAGCGGTGTGCGCGCTTTGCAAACCGGACGACAGTAAACGCGGGTGCTGCGCACGCCAAAGAAAAAAAGCCCATCAAAGCGTGCATCGCGCGCGCGCAAAGCCTGGTAGCAGGCGCTGGGGCTCAAATTCAGCAGGGTATTGTCCACGTCGCCATGTTACGCAGGGATAGGGGTTTGGAATGGTCATATTCGGACATGGTCAACGCACGGGTGACGCGGCCCAAAGGTCTGCTCAGCCCCCCTTGTCCCCAGATGTGTGCCACGCAACCCTGACCGGGTGTGGCTGAGGCCAGCATCCCAAACCAAGGGGGACGTCCGTTTTCACAGTAGTACTTTTTATTTTTAATAGTTTAAAAGTGTTATATAATTTGCCAATGGACACAAAATTAACACCTTTAAGACCTCATTCGACATTTTTGTCGGTAATGCCATTCATTGCTGTTCTGTTGCTTTTTGTGACAGCTTCAATGCCCTACATCAACCCACTGACCCCGCGGATCAACAGCGATTTGTTCGCCTTCATGGGCTTGGCTTTATTTGGCTGGTTCACCCACAGCGCGCTGGAGCGGGAACACCAGGCGTTTGGCTTCAATGGCCTGAGCTTGCTGTGCGTGTTTTGGCTCATGTTGGCGGGTGTGCAGTACATGCTCAACATCAATGGCAGCTATTTCAGTTCGTTTTTAATCAGCATTTCTTATTTGGTGGCGGTGATTTTGCTCACTGCTTGGGTGGGCATGTGGGTGCAGGCGCAGCGGGCGGCAGAGCTGGCCCGCGCCGTGATGTTGGCGGTGTGGTTGGCTGGGATGGTCACCGCGCTGGCGATCGGTTTGCAGATGTTGGGTTGGCAGGACGCACTCTCACCGTGGCTGCAAAGGTCGCCGTCCTTTCCCCGCAACGGGGGTTTCTTGAGCCAGCCCAACCTGTCTGCCTCATTGATGGCGTGCGCCATGCTGTGCCTGGTATTTCTCTTCCCCCAAACCGCGAACAAGGCGGCCACACCCAGTTGGTGGCGCTTGGTGTCTTTGGGCTTGTTGCTGTTGGCCATGCATGGCACCAGTTCGCGAACGGGATACATCGAGGTGGTGGCTTTGGGTGGTTTATTGGCTTTTTTCCGCAAGCGTTTGGATGTCCACTGGGTGTGGGTGGCTTTGCCACTTTGGTTGCTGCTAGTTTTGGGCTTGGGTGAGTGGTTTTCGGCCAAGCAATGGATCAACGCGCAGATGGTGGGGGACTCTGTGGTGGCGGTTTCCAACTCGAGTGGGCACCGCTTGCGCATTTGGAGTGATATTTGGCTGATGGTTCAATCGGCCCCTTGGTGGGGCGTGGGTTGGCATCAATTGCAGGTGAGCGAAGTGCTGATGCCTGGCATCGCCGAGCCCGTGGACCATGCCCACAATTTGTGGTTACAAATTCAAGTCGAGCTTGGGGTCTTGGGCAGTGTGGGATTGCTGGCTTTCTTGGGTCATGTGCTGTTCAAGATCAAGCCTTGGCGGACCACGGATGGTTTTCAGGTGGTGATGTTGGGTGTGGCCATGGTGCTGGGCATGCACAGCATGCTCGAGTACCCGCTGTGGCACGCCTTGTTTTTGTTTTTGTTTGGCTTTGCCATGGCCTTGCTGCCCGGCTTCGAGTTCCGTTATCAAACGCCGCCGTGGTTGATCAAGGCGTCAGCTGTGGCCATGATGGTGCTCACACTGTGGGTGTACCTGGACCACCGCCAAGCTTTGAACGCATATCGAAACTTTGCCAACGACAAATCCAAGGAGGCACTGATCGCTGCCAATGAACACGTGTGGTGGAACCGGATTTTGTTGAACAGCATCTTCATGATCAACACCCCCGTGAGCGACCAAACACTGGCGGCGCTTCGACCGATTGCCTTGGAAAACGCCAATGTTTATTCGCAAACACTTTTTCCCAACTTGCCCTTGCTCAAGGTCATGGTGCTCGATGGCAAAACCGACATCGCCAATCAGTTGGCCTGGCGCATTTGCCGAAATTTCCCCGCCGATTTGTGGCCGGCCATAGCCAAACACATGGCCACTGAAGCCGAACCCCGCTACCGTGCTTGGGCTGAGCAACTGCCTTCCATGCAGCACTGCAAAGACTGAGCGTAGGCGCCGCTGACTCAGCGAACCAGGCAGGGCTTTTTGGGATCAAACTTCCAGCCGGGCATCAGGTATTGCATGGCCACGGCGTCGTCGCGCGCACCCAAGCCGTGCTGCAAGTACAACTGGTGCGCGGCTTCCACCTGGTCCATGTCGATGTCGATGCCCAGGCCAGGGCGCTGGGGAACCTGAATCTGGCCGCCTTCAATGCGCAGAGGGTCGCGCGTCAATCGCTGGCCCTCTTGCCAAATCCAGTGGGTGTCGATGGCCGTCACTTGACCGGGGGCGGCGGCGGCCACATGGGTGAACATGGCCAGGGACACATCAAAATGGTTGTTCGAATGCGAACCCCAGGTCAGGCCCCAGGTCTGACAGGCCTGAGCCACCCGCACCGAGCCTTGCATCGTCCAAAAATGGGGGTCGGCCAGAGGAATGTCCACCGATTGCAATTGGATGGCATGGGCCATTTCGCGCCAATCGGTGGCCACCATGTTGGTGGCGGTGCGCAAACCCGTGGCACGGCGAAACTCGGCCAGCACCTCGCGCCCAGAAAACACACCTTCGCCGCCACAGGGGTCTTCGGCATAGGCCAACTCGCGGTGGCGGTCGCGGCACAGGCGAATGGCGTCTTTGAGCAACCACCCCCCATTGGGGTCGAGCGTGATGCGCGCCTTGGGAAAGCGCTCGTGCAGGGCCACGATGGCTTCCATCTCTGCTTCTCCACTGAGCACGCCGCCCTTGAGTTTGAAGTCTTCAAAGCCGTAACGCGCTTGCGCAGCCTCGGCCAAGCGCACCATGGCCTCGGGGGTGAGGGTTTCTGCGTGGCGCAAGCGCTGCCAGTCGTTGTCGGCTTCGGGTTCGCTGCGGTAGGGCAGGTCGGTCTTGTGGCGGTCCCCCAGGTAAAACAAATAACCCAGCACTTGCACCCGATCGCGCTGCTGCCCATCTCCCAGCAGGGCAGCCACTGGCACGCCCAGAAACTGGCCCAGCAAGTCCAGCAAGGCACTTTCAACCGCCGTCACGGCGTGGATGGCCACCCGCAGGTCAAAGGTTTGATTCCCCCGCCCGCCCTGGTCCAAGCTGGCAAAGCGTTCGCGCAGGCGGTTGAGCAAGCGGTTCCAGTCGCCAATGGCACCGCCCTCGATCAGGCCGCGCGCAGCCTCCAAGGTGCTGCGGATTTTTTCCCCACCCGGCACCTCGCCCACACCGGTGCGTCCCGCGTTGTCGGTCAAGATCACCAAATTGCGGGTGAAAAAGGGTCCGTGCGCACCGCTCAAGTTGAGCAACATGCCGTCGTGCCCGGCCACAGGGACGACACGCATGTGTTTGACCACAGGCGTGCCCGCTGTGGGTGGCGTCAGGGATGGGTTGGCCAGGGGAGACAGGGGTATGGGTGCGTTAGACATCGTACAAGTTGGTCGGTTCAGTTTGTTTTGGGGGCTTCGCTGGTTTGGGTTTTGCGCAAGCGCTCTCGGCTGTTGCTCAAATGGGTGCGCATCGCCGCACGAGCGGCCTCGGGGTCTTGGTTGCGGATGGCGCTCAAAATGCTCTCGTGTTCGCCGTGCACTTTTTGCAGGTAATTGAGCCGTCCTTCGGGGGCTGCCTGGGCGGTGTTGATGCGCGCGCGGGGTATCACCATGGTGCCCAAATAGCCCATCAGGTCGGCAAAGTGGCGGTTGTGCGTGGCTCGCGCCACTTCCATGTGGAAAGTGAAATCAGAAGGTACGGCATCGCTGTCTTGTCCCAGTGCGGCTTGAAATTCATCCAAGGCAGTTTGCATCAGCGCCAATTGCGCATCGGTGCGCCGTTGCGCGGCCAAGCCGGCGGCCTCGGTCTCTAGGCTGATGCGCAATTCGAGCAGGGCGATGACATCGCCCACCATCGCCAGATCGACACTCCCTAGACTGAAGTTGAGGGGGTCGCGCGCCGGCAGCACAAAGGTGCCAATGCCATGGCGCGTCTCCACCGCGCCCGCCGCTTGCAAACGCGACAGCGCTTCGCGCACCACGGTGCGGCTGACCTCGAACTGGGCCATGATCTCGCTCTCGCTGGGCAACTTGTCGCCGGCTTGCAAATGGCCTTGCTGCACCCGCTCGTTCAAAGACGCCACGATTTCGCCCACCAAGCCGCCGGGTCGGCGTGCGCGCGGAATCACCATGGTGCCCAAATAGCCCATCAGGTCGGCAAAGTGGCGGTTGTGGGTGGCTCGCGCCACTTCCATGTGGAAAGTGAAATCAGAAGGTACGGCATCGCTGTCTTGTCCCAGTGCGGCTTGAAATTCATCCAAGGCAGTTTGCAT
>CAMDJU010000119.1 GCA_945900695.1 Bordetella parapertussis
GCCATCACCTCGGCCTACGAGTTCCATTGGCAGCGGTTTTTGTTTGAGAACTTCCCCAAAGGCACCCAGTTTCCAGCGCTGCAAGCGCCCAGCGCCAGCAATTATTTGCCGCTGGCCGACGTGCAGGCCTACTCCATCGACGACTCGCAAACCACCGAAATCGATGACGCCTTGTCGGTGCAAGGCCTGGGCAGCGCCCAGATTACCGTGGGCATCCACATCGCCGCGCCTGGACTGGCGCTGCAACCGGGCGACGCCATCGATCAGATCGGCCGACAACGCCTGTCCACGGTCTACATGCCGGGCCACAAAATCACCATGCTGCCCGACGCCGTGGTGCAACACTACACATTGCAAGAAGGGCGCGCCTGCCCGGCGCTGTCCTTGTATGTGCAGTTCGATGCCAGCACCTTGGCCATCACCGACAGCCACACCCGGTTGGAGCAAGTGCCGATGGCGGCCAACTTGCGCCACGACCAACTCGACGATGTGGTCACCCCCCAGTGGCTGGACGACCCCACCTTCACCCACCCGCCCAGCGTGACTGAGCCAGCCATGCCACGCGCCCAACTGGCTTTTTTGCACCGCTTGGCACGCCACCTCAAAGCGCAGCGCGAAGTGGTGCGGGGCAAGCCCGAGACCTTCAACCGCCCCGACTACAACTTCCGCTTGCTCGGCTTGGATGGCGCGCCCCCGCGCGGCGGCGAAACCGTGGACATCAGCGTGCGCCAACGCGGTGCAGCGCTGGACCTGATCGTGGCCGAAGCCATGATCTTGGCCAACAGCACCTGGGGGCAATGGATGGCCAGCCTGGGGGTGCCCGCCATCTACCGCAGCCAAGCCAGCTTGGCCCCAGGCATCAAGGTGCGTATGGGCACCAAGGCCTTGCCGCATGCCGGCATTGGCGTGCCTTGCTATGCATGGAGCACCTCCCCGCTGCGCCGATACACCGACTTGGTCAACCAATGGCAACTCATCGCCTGCGTGCGCCATGGCGCCACCGCCGCCTTGGCCGCGCCCTTCAAGCCCAAAGATGCCGCCCTTTTTTCCATCATCTCTGGCTTTGAAGAAACCTATAGCGCCTACAACGCCCACCAAGCCAGCATGGAGCGCTTTTGGACTTTGCAGTGGCTGCGCCAACACCGAACACAAGAAATTGATGCCGATGTGATCAAGGCCATGCCCGGCATGCCGGTGCTGGCCCGTGCACAAAGATTGCCCCTGGTGCTGAATATTGTGGGCGGCCCCGGCACGCTGGCGCGCGGTCAACAGGTGCGCTTGCGCTTGGGGCCCATCGACGACATCAGCCTGGACGTGCAAGGCCATTTTGCGGCCCTGATCGGGGACGACCCGGGCCAAGAACCCGCCAGCGAGGCCGACGAAGAAGAAGCCGCTGGGCCCATCGCCATTGCCGTTGACTTGAGCGACGCCGATGGCGAGGCAGCGGCCCCCACCAGCCCCTAGACATGTGGCAGCGCTGGTCTCCGTTGCAAATCGCTTTGGGCGCGTCTCTGCTGGTGCATGGCGGGCTGCTGAGCCTGCGCATCGCCGACCCGGAGCGCTTTGATCGCTTGTTCCAAACCAGCTCACTGGAAGTCATCTTGGTCAACACCCGGGCCAAATCCGAAGAGAACCCCACCGCCCAAGCACTGGCGCAAACCCGATTGGCCGGTGGCGGCGATGCCGAACAAGGCCGCGCCCGCTCTCCCCTGCCCAGCGCTGCCCTGAGCACCGAGGGCGACCAACTCGAGCCCTCGGCCGCACAAACCCTGGCCGCCTTGAAGCTCAAACAGTCCCAGTTGCTGAGCCAGATCAAAGCCAGCTTGGCCATGCTGCCCGAGACCCAACCCACTCCCGACAACGCCCAGCAGCAAGCACAGGAAGCCAAACGCCAACAGCTGCTCAAACTGCTCGCCGAGATCGAGCAGCGCATCGAACAAGACAACGCCAAGCCGCGCAAGCGCTACATCAGCCCCAGCACCCGTGAGGTGGTTTATGCCCAATACTATGACGCCATGCGCCGGCAAATCGAAGTCCACGGCACGCGCTACTTTCCTCAGGAAGGTGGCCAAAAGCTCTATGGCGAGCTGACCATGATCATCACGGTCAATGCCCAAGGCAAGGTGTTGACCGCGGAAGTCGCCACCCCTTCCGGCCAACGTTCGCTGGACCTGCGCGCGGTGGCGATTGCCCGCAGTGCCGGCCCGTTTGGCGCCTTTGATCCAGCCATGCGCCAAAGCGCTGACCAATTGGCCCTGGTGGCTCGCTTTCAGTTCAGCCGCGACGGCGGCGTGCAAACCCGCTGACATGCGCCGTCCCACCCTGCCCACTTGGACACGCCCGCTCACGCGCTGGCTGGCCTTGGTGTTGTTGGCAGTCTTGGCGCTGCAATTGTTTTTTGTGCTGCGCATTGCCGCCTTGGCCTGGTGGGACCCGGCATCCACCAGCTTTCAGCGCTCTGAGGCGGTGCGCATCTTGCGGCAAAAAAACAGTTTGCCCTGGCGCCAACAGTGGCAGCCTTACGACCGCATCTCGGTGCACCTCAAACGTGCCGTGGTGGTGTCCGAAGACGACATCTTTGCCCAACACGATGGTGTGCAATGGGATGCGATTGAAAAAGCCTGGACGCAAAACAACCGCGCCCAACAAAAAGCAGCACAAGCACCTGCATCACGCAGCAGCGCACCCAAAATTGTGGGCGGCTCCACCATCACCCAGCAGTTGGCCAAAAACCTGTTGCTTTCAGGCGAACGCACCTGGCTGCGCAAAGCCCAAGAATTTGTACTCACCCTGGCCTTGGAAGGCATGCTCAGCAAGCGCCGCATCTTGGAGATTTACCTCAACAGCGTGGAGTGGGGCGAAGGCGTGTTTGGCGCTGAAGCCGCGGCCCAGCACTACTTTGGAAAGTCTGCCCAACAGCTCAGCCCCTATGAGGCTGCCCGCCTGGCCGTCATGCTGCCGCGGCCCAAATACTTTGAGCGGCTCCCCGGTTCGAGCTATTTGGCCCAACGCGCCGAAGTGATCGCCGCCCGCATGGGCGCGGCGCGCTTGCCTTGAAAGAAAACATCATGCGCATCTTGGGCATTGATCCGGGCTTGCAGACCACAGGCTTTGGTGTCATTGATGCCGAAGGCAACCAACTGCGCTACGTGGCCAGTGGCACCATTCGCACCCAATCGGCACAACGCGCCGACCTGCCCGCTCGGCTCAAACTCTTGTTCGATGGCATCCACGAAGTGGTGGCGCGCTACCAGCCACAAGCGGCGGTGGTGGAGATTGTGTTTGTCAACGTCAACCCCCAAGCGACCTTGTTGCTGGGCCAAGCGCGCGGTGCTTGCCTGACCGCCTTGGTCAGCGCCCATTTGCCGGTGGCCGAATACACCGCCTTGCAAATGAAAAAAGCCGTGGCGGGCCACGGCAAGGCGGCCAAAGCCCAAGTGCAAGAAATGGTCAAACGCTTGTTGAGTTTGCCAGCGCTGCCCGGCCCGGACGCGGCCGATGCCCTGGGCTTGGCCATCATGCACGCCCATGCCGGGCGGAGCTTGGCACTGCTGCAAACTGCTGGAGCCGAGCGCAGCAAATCCAGCGCGGTGTTTCGGGGGGGAAGAAGCGGCTAAAGCGCAGACGCGGCGCGCCAGCAGCGCGACGAAAAAGCCGTTCATCCTGGCGGAGCTTGGACAGCGGGGTGTGGCCCACCGCGCAAGGTCTTGGCTTTTTACAAGCGCTCCATGATGAGCACGGCAAAAAACACCAGGGCCGCACCCACCGTTACCCGCAGCAGCTTCCAGCCCCACACCCGGTAACGGGTTTCACCGGTGGCGATGAAGGCGGCAAAAAGCAAGGCCGAGACCATCAACAAAAACAACACCACCCAGCGCACCAGCAACATGGCGGCTTACCAAGCAGGGGCCAATTGCGCCAGCCCACGCGGGGCTAGGCGCTCATCGGCAAAGCTCACCACCTCATAGGCCTCGGGTCGGCTGAGCAACTCGCGCAACAAGCGGTTGTTCAAAGCATGGCCCGAGCGAAACGCGCTGTAGGCCGCCAGCAATGGGCGGCCCAGCAAGTACAAGTCACCCATGGCGTCGAGGATTTTGTGTTTGACAAACTCGTCGTCGTAGCGCAGGCCTTCGCTGTTCAAAATTTTGTAGTCGTCCATCACGATGGCATTGTCCAAGCCCCCGCCCAAGGCCAAGCCGTTGGCGCGCATGGCCTCGACATCTTTGGTGAAGCCAAATGTGCGAGCGCGGGCAATGTCGCGCACATAGCTGCCCCCATCGGTGTCAAACACCACCCGTTGACCTGTAGCGTCCACCGCTGGATGGTCAAATTCAATTTCAAAACTCAGCTTGTAGCCGTTGTGCGGGCTCAACCGCGCCCATTTGCGCGCAGCCCCCTCACCCTCGCTGACCTCCACTGTGTCCAACACGCGCATGAAATGTTTGGGCGCATTTTGCAAAGCAATGCCCGCACTTTGAAGCAAAAAGACAAACGATGCCGCCGACCCATCCAAGATGGGCACTTCTTCGGCGGTGATGTCGACAAACAAATTGTCCAGCCCCAAGCCAGAGCAAGCCGACATCAGGTGCTCTACGGTGAGCACTTTCGCGCCCAGGTGCGAGATGGTGGACGCCAAGCGGGTATCGGTGACGGCTGTGGCCGAGACAGGGATGGTGATCGGTTGGGGCAAATCGATGCGCCGAAACACAATGCCTGTGTCGGGCGGCGCCGGCCGCAAAGTGAGCTCCACCTTTTGCCCGCTGTGCAAACCCACACCGACAGCGGTGGTGATGGTTTTGAGCGTTCGTTGTTGCAGCACTCGGTGATTTTATGCCGTTGAAGAAATGGGGGTCAGATTCCAGTTTTTAGATTCCAGTTTTTCTTGCTTACGCTTTGGCTGAGCCCGCACCGCTGGCGGGTACGCCAACGATTGGCAAACCGACACGAGTGGGTGTGCGGGCCGACGACATCGAAGCGCAGCGACTGGAGGAGGCGTGCATACCCCGAGATGGCGGTTTTTGAAGGGGAGTTAATAACCCACGCCAATCACCATGCAACTTAGAAGCCGACACGAGTGGGTGTGCAGGCCGACGACATCGGAGCGCAGCGACTGGAGGAGACGCGCGCACCCCGAGATGGCGGTTTTGAAGGGGAGTTCAGAAAACTGCAAAAAAAAACGGCCCGAAGGCCGTTTTCGAAAGCGTGCGAAATTCAGTCCGCTTGCTTGCGCAAAAAGGCTGGAATCTCGTAGTCATCCATCCCGCCCGAGGACATCGCGTCCACCTTGGCTGCGGCATGCGTGCGGTTGGTGCGCCACACACTCGGAACGGCCATGCCGGTGTAGTCAGGCACACCAACACCTGCCGCCACCGTGCTGGCGGGTGTGTTCACCTGAGTCGGTTGGACCTCGGCGGCGCTGGGGTAGGCCATGCCATCGGTGCCGTTGCGCAACACCTGCAGCGGAGGGGCCGCACGGCGACCTGACTGGGCCAAGCCCGTGGCCACCACAGTGACGCGGATTTCATCGCCCAACTCGTCGTCGTAAGCCGTGCCATAAATCACATGCGCATCGGCCGATGCGCTGGCGCGGATGGTGTTCATCGCTTCGCGTGACTCCGACAACTTCAAGCCCCCTTTGGCCGCGGTGATCAACACCAACACCCCTTTGGCACCCGACATGTCCACCCCTTCCAGCAGCGGACAAGCCACCGCTTGTTCGGCGGCAATGCGGGCGCGGTCTGGGCCGCTGGCTTTGGCCGTGCCCATCATGGCTTTGCCGTGCTCGCTCATCACGGTGCGCACGTCTTCAAAGTCCACGTTCACCAAGGCTTCCACGTTGATGATCTCGGCAATCCCGCCCACTGAATTTTTCAGCACGTCGTTGGCAAAGGCAAAAGCTTGGTCTTGCGTGACCTCTTCGCCCAACACTTGCTGCAACTTTTCGTTGAGCACCACGATCAAGGAGTCCACGTTGGCCTCCAACTCTGACAGGCCTGCCTCCGCATTGGTCAATCGGCGACCACCTTCCCACTCAAAAGGTTTGGTCACCACCCCCACGGTCAAGATATTCATCTCGCGGGCGATGCGCGCCACCACCGGGGCCGCACCCGTGCCCGTGCCGCCACCCATGCCAGCGGTGATGAACAACATGTGCGCGCCTTCCAGTGCTGCGCGAATGTCTTCTTCGGCGGCCATGGCCGCGTCGCGCCCGCGCTCGGGGCGGCTGCCTGCACCCAAACCGCTTTGACCGAGTTGGATCACCTTGTGCGCCGCGCTGCGGCGCAGGGCTTGCGCGTCGGTGTTGGCGCAAATGAACTCCACACCTTGCACATGGGTGTTGATCATGTGCTCGACCGCGTTGCCGCCGCCGCCACCCACGCCAATCACCTTGATCATGGTGCCCGAGTTGAACGCCTCTTCTTCAACCATTTCGATGCTCATTTTTCTACTCCTATTGATCCGTTGTTTGCAGTTGCCATGTATTTTTTTGCTTGCGATTCATTCAACCATTTGGGGGTGCGCCACGGCAACAGGGTCGCCATCGCCACACCCCCCATGCGGGCGGGCTGGCGCGGGCCAAGGCCAACCATTGCGTGTTGTTCATGTCAGAAGTTCCCCACCAACCAGTCTTTGATGCGACCCAACGCGGTCTGCACCGAACCATTGTTTTGCGCCACCTTGAAGCCACGCAAGCGCGCCAAACGGGCTTCTTCCAGCAAGCCCATGACAGTGGCCGCACGCGGCTGGGCCACCATGTCGGCCAAGGCACCGCTGTACTGCGGCAAACCTCTGCGCACGGGTTTGAGAAAGATGTCCTCACCCAACTCCACCATGCCGGGCATGATGGCGCTGCCGCCGGTGAGCACAATGCCCGAGGACAACACCTCTTCATAACCGGACTCGCGGATGACTTGCAGCACCAGGGAAAAAATTTCTTCCACCCGGGGTTCGATCACGCCCGCCAAGGCCTGACGACTGAGCATGCGTGGGCCCCGGTCGCCCAAGCCGGGGACCTCCACCTGCATCTCTGGATTGGCCAGCAGTTGCTTGGCATAGCCGGACTCGACCTTGATGTCTTCCGCGTCTTTGGTCGGCGTGCGCAAGGCCATGGCGATGTCACTGGTGATCAAGTCGCCCGCGATGGGAATCACTGCGGTATGGCGGATCGCACCACCGGTGAAGATGGCCACATCGGTGGTGCCCGCGCCAATGTCCACCAGTGCCACACCCAACTCTTTTTCATCGGCGGTCAACACTGAATAGCTCGAGGCCAAGGGGTTGAGCATCAACTGCTCGACATCCAGGCCACAGCGGCGCACGCATTTGATGATGTTTTCGGCCGCGCTTTGGGCCCCGGTGACGATGTGCACCTTGGCCTCTAAGCGGATGCCGCTCATGCCAATCGGCTCTTTCACATCTTGGCCGTCGATGACGAACTCTTGCGGCTCAACCAGCAACAAACGCTGGTCGGTGGAGATGTTGATCGCTTTGGCGGTCTCCACCACCCGGGCCACATCAGGGGCAGTGACCTCGCGGTCCTTGACCGCCACCATGCCACTGGAGTTCATGCCACGGATATGGCTGCCGGTGATGCCGGTGTAGACCTTGGTGATTTTGCAGTCGGCCATGAATTCGGCCTCTTTCAAAGCCGCTTGGATGCTTTGCACCGTGGCGTCGATGTTGACCACCACGCCGCGCTTGAGGCCGTTGCTGGGCGCGACCCCCATGCCAGCGATTTTGAGTTCGCCCCCCGGCAAGACCTCGGCCACCACCGCCATCACTTTGCTGGTGCCAATGTCCAGGCCCACCACCAAGTCTTTGTATTCTTTTGCCATGTGAAT